>JBCBCR010000015.1:0-31817 GCA_038530495.1 Pseudomonadota bacterium
AGCCACGGTGCCCGCGGCCTTTGCCGCTGATCCGCGCAGGAACGCGCGGCGCGACGCTGATTTGAGAGGGGATTTTATCGGATCATCCACGGCTCTTCTCCTGTCTCACACGCCGACGACTTCGACGCTGTTGTTGTCTTCGACCCGGACGGTGCCGATCTTGCGAATGTGGTTTTCCACCACGTCCCAGATCTGTGGGCCTTCGGTGCCTTCATTTACAGAAGCCCAGCCCGCCACGACGTAACTGCGCGCGGGATCAATGGCCTCGCCGGTCTTGAGCAGGGTCATGTTGGTGATCCGCTCACCCTGCGGTTTGCTCACATCGACCCGGTAGCCAAGGCCACCGGTGCGCACCATGTCGCCGCCCTGCTGGTAGAACGGGTTGGGGTTAAAGATGTTATCGGCCACGTCCTCGAGCACGACCTTGAGGAACTCGCCGGTGAATTCCGTCCGGTAGGCCGCGCCATAGGTCATCGACGTGACGTTCCAGATATCCTCGCGGGTGATGTCCTGCCCGGGCAGGATCGACGGTCCCCAGCGCACGCCGGGGCTGAGCGCGATTTCCGCGTCCCGTTCGGAAATCAGCGCGTCGCAGATCAGGTCATCCCACGTGCCGTTGAAATTGCCGCGGCGGTACAGCGTGCTTTCGGTTTGACCGATCACCTCGGTCAGCTTGTCCTCGTAGGGCGCGCGCTCAGCGTCGATGATGGCGGCCACCTGCGGATCGGGTTCGATCACGTCGGCAAAGATCGGGATCAGCTTTGTGCGGTACCCCATCATGCGCCCGTCGCGGATGTCCAGATCGATCCGGCTGACGAACTTGCCGTTGCTGCCCGAGGGCAGAATGATCGTCTCGCCCACCAGCACTGGTTCGGGCAGGGCGTCGTGGGTGTGGCCCGACAGGATCACGTCGATACCGGGCACGACGCTGGCCATTTTCTTGTCCACGTCGAACCCGTTGTGGCTGAGCACCACGACGCATTCGGCGCCCTGTGCGCGCACCTCTTCCACCATGGCGGCCATATTTTCGTCGCGGATGCCAAACGCGTATTCGGGGAACATCCAGCGCGGGTTGGCGATGGGCATGTAGGGGAACGCCTGCCCGATCACCGCGATCTTGGTGCCGCCACGTTCGAACATCTTGTAGGGCGGGAACAGTTCCGCCGGTTCGTCCCATTCGGCATCAAAAATATTCTGGCCGAGCGCGGCAAAGGGGAGGGCTTCGACGAGCTCGGCAACACGCTCGGACCCAAGCGTGAATTCCCAGTGAAATGTCATGGCGTCCGGTGACAGTGCGTTCATCACGTTGACCATGTCCTGCCCCTGGGTGTGGTAACAGGTGTAGCTGCCGTGCCATGTATCGCCGCCATCCAGAAGGATGGCGTCAGGCCGGTCAGCGCGGATCGCTTTGATCACCGTGGCGACGCGGTCCAGCCCGCCGACACGGCCATAGCCCTGCGCGAGGGCGGCGAAATCACCGGAACTTAGCGCGTAATGCGCAGGCGATCCGTCGGCGATGCCGTAGAATTTGCGAAAATCTGCGCCGGTGATGTGCGGCACGGCGCCTTTGTTCTCGCCCACGCCGATATTGATCGACGGCTCGCGGAAGTAGATCGGCTTGAGCTGCGCGTGGATATCGGTGATGTGGATCAGCGACACGTTGCCGAACGTGTCGAACTCCAGCAGCTGATCCTGCGTCAGGCTCTGCTGTGCCGCGAGCCGCGCCCAGTTGCCAAAGCCGGACGCCCCGACAAGGGCCGAAGCCGCCATCCCCACCTGCAAAAAGTCGCGCCGCGAGATCATTCGTTTATCTTTCTTTTACACATGCGCATATCTGCATGTGTGGGTGGCAAAAAACCCCGCGCGAGGTAATCCCGCGCGGGGTAAATGGGTTTAGTTGCGCACCGACGGTGTTTCGACCGACAGGCCCTGACCGCGTGATGCCAGATACAGTTCCAGCGATTTGAACTCGGGCCCACCTTCGGCATAGGGCGTGGCGCGAATGTTCTTCATGCAGCCCTTGAACCGGCCATGGGACGAATTCAGCTTGGCGTTCTTCAAACGATAGGTCGGAAAGCCGTTGATCTGGCCCTGGCTCAGGTGGTCGGCCCGGATCATCACGCCGTAGTTGTCCTCGTGACAGTTCGAGCACGACATCTGAAGCTGACCCACCGCGGTGTAATACAGCTCCTTGCCCTGCTCCCAGAACGGGGCGGCGTCGCCGTCAATCTTGACGTCCACCGGCATGCCGCGCGACTGCAACCCGATCAGCGCCGTCATCGCGGTCATCTGGCCGCTCGACCACTTCCATGGCTCCGCTTCCATCCGGTCGGTCCGGCAGTCGTTCACCAGATTTTCCATCGTGACCAGTTCGCCGTCGCGCACCTGCGGCATGGACGCGCGCAGACCGGCAAACTCTTCAACCCCGCCCTCATGGCAGGACGAACAGGCCTTGTTCGCCGCGCCGTCCACCTTGTCCCACAGGTCAATCGCCTGATCGACAAAGACCATGCCCGGGTTATCAAAGTCGTCGGTTTCCAGCGCTTGCGTTTCCAGCGACCGGAACCGCCACCCGGAATAGATCGTGTCGACGTTTTCCATGTGCGCGGGTGCCGTCACTTCGGTCACCATCGCCTCGCCCTCGATATTGAGCGTGCTTTGGTCCTGCGCCAGGCCAGCGCCCGCCACAAGAGTGATCGCAGTGGCTATGCCGAGTGTGCTCCGCATGGCTTCCTCCCTGATTGCCATCATCCGTGGTCTTACGCCATCGCGATGGATTTGCTGGTCTCGTAGACGTCGCCGTCGTCATCGTACCAAGTGAATGTGAACTCGCCCGCTTCGTGCACGGTCGCGTCGAACTGGAAATACGGATTGGTCGAGATCGCCGGCTCAAGTGCGACGTCGATCACGTTTTGCCCATTAAAATCAACGACAAAGCGATTGATGATCGAGCGCGGGATCAGGTTGCCTTCCTTGTCCTTGCGCTGACCGCTTTCCATCTTGTGGCTGATCAACGACTTGATGGTGATGGTGTCGCCCGCCGATGCGGTCTTGGGTACCTTGACGCGGGGTTTAACTCCGGATGCCATGAGTCTGTCTCCTTAACCTTAGCCGCCGCAGCCGCCGATTGTGACCTTGACCTCAGCCGAGGCCATCTGGAATGTGCCGTCTTCCATCTGCGCGACTGCAACCACGTTCTGGGTTTTGGCCAGACGGATGCGGGTGCTTGCGGCACGACTGGGGTTCAGCGGACCGAACTTGAACGTGGCGACGTTCGGCACCGGGTTGCCATCGGCAAAGAGCGCCACCGCCACCGCGCCGGGCGCGGTCACGTCAATCGGCACCGTGTTGCCGTTCTCGGCAATCTCGGGCGCGCCGATCTTCAGATCACCTGCGGCCGCTTCGGCGCCGCCAGTGAATTTTGCGATTTCGTCATCGGTCAGCGACGCAAAGGCGGGCAAAGCGCCCAGCCCGGTCGCCCCGAGCGCCGCCATGCCAACGGCCAGCAGTTTACGACGGTTGAGTTCCATTGAATGTCTCCAGTCGGATACGGGGGTGAAGATTTATTCGTCTTTGAGCGTCATGAGGTAAGCCACCACATCCTCGACCTGCTGGGCCGACAGGATGGACTGGCCTGCGAAATCCTCGAGCGGACGCACGTAGTTCGCATTGATGTAGAACGCGGGCATCATGGTGCCTTCGAACATGTTCTTGGCATTTGTAACGATGCCGCGCAGTTCGGATTCAGACCAGCGGCTGCCTACGCCGTCCAGCGGCGGCGCCACTTCACCGTGAAAGCTTTCCTCGCTTAGATCGGCATTCTGATGACAAGCCAGGCAGTTGCCCTGCTTGCGATTGGCAAAGACAACGCGGCCTGCCACCGGGTCACCGGGTGTACCGGTCAAAGAGGCTTCCACCATGCCATCGCTATAGACAACGTCGCCCGGGGCGATCTCTCCTGCCAGTGCGGGGGTGGCTGCCAGAGCGGCCACAAGGGCCAGTCTCACTGCGTTCTTCATGCTTCCTCCCTGGGGCGATTCCGCTGCCCACTGCCAGTATGCTAGGGCACACAACTGTGGCGAGGCAAGAACAAATTCATGAAAGTGAATTTTTCAATTAATGCGCATGCTGCACCGGCGGCGTAATTTTCTGCACGTGCGAAGGTATGAATGATCTGGTCAGAGATGCGTGAAGCGGCAGCATGCATCAAGTGAGCCTCAACACCCATGTGAACATGGTGCAGGTAACGCTTGTTGCCGCCCACGTTTTCCCGAAACCGGCGGCAGGCCGTCCTGACCGCTACCCGCCCTGTTCGGCAAACTTGCGCGCGTGATATTTCTGAAAAGGTTCGTCGCTGTTGTATCCCTTTTCCACCACCCACGTCAGCATGTTCAGCGTTGTCCAGCGGCCAAAGGCGCCGGGCATGGTGGCCACTGCTTCGGCAACGGCAGGCTTATCGCCGCTGACCTCTTCGGGAAAGAAATAGATGCTGGGCGTGAACAAGGCGCCCCATCGCTTGGCCATCTCTTTTTCGGACAGGGTGGTCCCGTCGAAATCGGTAACCTCGACGTCGCCGAACATGTTGATCTGCACGACAAAGTAATTGTCTTCGATGTACTGCGCGATCTCGGGGATCACGAACACCTCCTCGTGCATCTTCTTGCAGTAGATGCAGGCGCGCTGTTCGATCAGCACCATTAGGCGTTTGCCTTCGTCGCCCGCCTCGGCCAGATCTTCGGCCAGGTCCTTGAACGTGTCGCGCATCCACGGGGCTTTGTGCAGGCCGTCGTCGCCGATTTCGGCGAGAGCCGCCGTGGCGGTCCAGAGCAGTAGTGCCATGCCAAAAATCCAACGCATTGTCAGTCCTCCCTCAGCCGATGGCGCTGAACCACGGCACGTGCTCCAGCATCCAGTTGGCAATGATGTTAATCGAATTGGTCGCAATCAGCACGCCGAACAGGATCAGCAGCGCGCCCACCAGTTTCTCGATCAGCCCCAGATGCCGCCGAAACCGGGCCATCCACGCCATGAACGGCCCGATGAACAGCGCGGCCAGAATGAACGGCGCGGTCATCCCCCCCCCGTAGATGAACAGCAGGCTTGCCCCTTGTGCGGCCGTTTCCTGCCCGGCCGCCGTGAACAGGATCGCGGCCAGCACCGGGCCGACACACGGTGTCCAACCGAATGCAAAGGCCAACCCGATCACATACGCGCCCACAAGGCTTACGTTCGATGTTTCGCCTGCATCGGCGTGGAATTGACGATACAGGATGCCGATCCGCACCACGCCCAGAAAATGCAGCCCCATCGCGATGATGATCCCCGCCGCGACCCAGCGCAGGATGTCAAAGTACGCGCGCACCATCTGGCCAAAGACCGTCGCCGTCGCCCCCAGCCCCATGAACACTGTGATCACGCCAAGCGCAAACAGCGTCGCCGCCAGCACCGCCCGGCGTTTCACGGCGCTGCTCACCTCGGCTTCGGCGCTGATCTGGTTCATGCCGACACCCGCCAGATAGCTCAGGTAGAACGGCACAATGGGCAGCACGCAGGGCGACAAGAAACTCAGCAAACCCGCGATGAACGCGCCAAAAAAAGTGACGTCAAACATCTGTTTCTGGGTCCTTGCCTTGAAACATTCAAACATTAGATTATGATCACTTCGCAGGAACCGTCAATCAGGTGAATGACTTTGCTCCGTGTCCGCGCCCTCGTTCTGGCCCTTTGCCTGCCCTCGCTGGCTTGGGCTGACACCTATCTGCTGATGGCCGAAGAGGCCGGGTGCTATTGGTGCCAGAAATGGAACGAAGAGATCGCTGACATCTACCCCAAGACCGAAGAGGGCCGCGCTGCACCGCTGGTGCGCTATGACCTGTACAAGGACACGCCGGCCGTCGAATTTGTCCGCCGTGTCAGCTTCACCCCCACCTTCATCCTTGTCGACGACGGTCAAGAGGTCGGTCGCATCGAGGGCCACCCGGGAGAAGACTTCTTTTGGGCGCTGCTCTCGATGATGTTGCGCGACGCCAATATTCCTTTGGAGCCCGCAGGGTAAGTTGCTATGACCCTCCACATGACGCCTGACACCGATCTTCCCACTTCGCGCTTGCCGGTTTTTGATCCGGACATGTGCCAGGAAGACCTCGAAAAGATGATGAAAAACGCCGAAAAAGCGGCGAATTTCCTCAAGGCTATCAGCCACGAGGGGCGGCTGATGATCCTGTGTCACCTCACCACCGGCGAAAAATCGGTGACCGAGCTCGAAGACCTGCTATCCGCCCGTCAGGCCGCCGTGTCCCAGCAACTGTCGCGCCTGCGGCTCGAAGGGCTGGTGAAACCCCGGCGCGACGGCAAGGCGATCTACTACTCCTTGACAGATGACCGCCCCCGCCAAATCATGGAAGTTGTCTACGATCTCTTTTGCCGGGACGCGGACACACCGGACTGATCAGCCACAGCCCCGGTGTCAGGGAGGACATCGGCATGCTGGATCTCGTCTCCGAAGCGCACGCTGCCGCGTTGATCGGCCTTTTGGGCGGTATCGCCCTGGGGCTGGCCGCGCGCGTCGGCCGGTTCTGCACGCTGGGTGCGATCGAAGACGTGCTTTATTCCTCGGACAGCCGCCGCATTCGCATGTGGGGCATAGCCATTGGCGTGGCGATCATCGGCACCCAATGGGCCATGGCCACCGGCGCGATGGAGCCATCAGTCGTCACCTACCTCGACCGCATCTGGAACCCGGCTGCGACGATCATCGGCGGCGTGCTGTTCGGTTATGGAATGGCGCTCAGCGGCAATTGCGGCTACGGCGCGCTGGCGCGGCTGGGCGGCGGCGACCTGCGGTCGCTCATGATCGTGCTGGTGATGGGGTTGTCGGCCTATTTCGTGATGTCCGGCCCGCTGGCGCATGCCCGGGTCTGGCTTTTCCCGGTGGAAATCGATGCCGAAGCAGCGCAGGGTTTCGGCGTCTTTGCCCAATCGGTCTGGGGCATCTCGCCGCTGATCACCGGTGTTTTGCTGGGCGGCGGCATCCTTGCCCTGTCGCTCTCCAGCGCCGACATGCGCGCCTCTGCCAAGCACATATTCTGGGGCGCTGTGGTGGGGCTGGCGGTGGTGTCTGGCTGGCTCGGCACCTACTGGATCGCTCAAAGCGGTTTCGGCAATGAACCGATCGAAACCCACACTTTCGCGGCCCCGATCGGCGATACGATCTACTATTCGATGACTGCATCTGGCAATACACTGTCTTTCAGCGTCGGTTCAGTTCTGGGCGTGATATTTGGTGCTGCGCTGGGGTCCTATTCCAAGGGACATTTCCGTTGGGAAGCTTGTGAAGACCCACGCGAGCTCAAACGCCAGATTGGTGGCGCGGCGATCATGGGTGTGGGCGCGATCCTCGCGGTGGGGTGCAGCGTGGGTCAGGGCATTTCCGCGTTTTCGACCCTTGCCTACAGCGCTCCGGTCGCGTTTCTCAGCATTTTTGCCGGCGCCGCACTGGGTCTGCGGCAATTGATCACCGGTCTGGCGCCTGCGGAATAGCGGTGTTTTCAACGCATGGCGCGGCGGGTCAACACGCTCAGGCCGTTCCCGAGACTTGCAGGATTTGCCCGGGCGGCTCAGCGCGCGACAGGTGGTCTATCAAATCGTCGAGCGGCATCGGCCTTGAGAACAAAAATCCCTGAAGTTGATCCACGCCCATATCGGCAAGCAGCTTTGCCTCGTCCTCGTGCTCAACCCCCTCGGCGACGGTTTTGATATTCATTTCGCCGACCATCTTCAGGATCGACCGCAACATGCTCTCGTGCATGTCGACATTCATCGCGGGTGTCACCATTTTTTGGTCAATCTTGAGTTTGTCCGGCAGAATTTGTGTAAGAGCGATGATGGATGCGTGGCCTGTGCCGAAATCATCAATCGTGATGCCGATGCCCTGCTCGCGCATCGCGTCCAGCATCATGTTCTGTTCTGTCGACATGTCATCGAGGATCACGGTTTCGACGATTTCAAACATCAACCGGGCATGCATGCGCGGCAAGTCGTCGATTTCCGCTTTGAGGTTCGGATCGTGCAGGCGCGAGAAACTGACATTCACGCTCAACTCGTGCACGTCATGTCCAAGCGCCTCCAGGTGTCGGACATCACGGCACGCGGTGTGCAACATTAAGTTGTCGAGCTGCGCCATGCGCCCGATGTCCTGCACGGCGGACAGAAATTCGGATGGTTCCAGAGTGCCGCGGCTTGGATGGTTCCACCGTGCCAAAGCTTCCAGTCCGACCAATCTGCCGCTGATTGAATCGTGTTGCGTTTGATAGAAGGGCACGAATTCACCGGCCTCCAATCCGCGCAACACGTCATCTTCCAGCGCTTTGGTGCTGAGCGTCCTGTCACGCATTTCGGCATCAAAAAACGCAACGCAGTTTTTTCCACGCGTCTTCGCAGCGTAAAGGGCGATGTCGGCGTCAACGAGCAAGGCGTCAATCTGGGTGGCTTCACTCGACCCGATTGCTACACCGATGGATGCACCAAACCGGACCTCGCGCCCGTCGATAACGCAGGGCTGTCGGGTCCATTCGAGAAACGGCTCGGCAAGGTGCCTGACATCGCTTTTGTCCCAGTCGGGAATGGCAAGGACAAACTCATCCCCTCCCATCCGCGCGATGATTGCATCTTGGGGTGCGCGATCCAGAAGTTGTCGCGCCACAAGCTGCA
The DNA here is from genome assembly GCA_038530495.1 of Pseudomonadota bacterium. Taxonomy (GTDB): domain Bacteria; phylum Pseudomonadota; class Alphaproteobacteria; order Rhodobacterales; family Rhodobacteraceae; genus Tateyamaria. Next base: position 8,710 of record JBCBCR010000015.1, read on the forward strand.
ATAACGTGTCGCCGACGGCGTGTCCGGCGGTGTCGTTGATCTGTTTGAAACCGTCAAGGTCGATTGCCATGATCGCCAGCTGCCCCGAGGTCGCCTTTGACGCGAAGAAGTCATCGAGCTGTGCAAAAAATCCGCGCCGATTCAGCAGATTGGTAAGAGGTTCGTTCACCGAGATATCCCGCATTTCTGCGGCGATCTTTTCCGATCTCGATACCACTGATTTAAGCGAAGCTGCGATCAGGCAGGCCCCGATGCAGTTAAGCACGCCAAGGAAAGAGTGATTGGCAAAGTGTATCCATGGGAAACTGCCGCCGGGCCAAACGAAACTGGGCTGAATCGTCGACAACACGAGGTGGTGCAGCAGGGCCGCGACGGTCGTCAGCACCACCGACTTCCAGCAGGCAAACGCCAGAATAATTGCAGTGTTGATAAAATAGAACATGTGCACTTCGAGCATGAAGGCGCCGCCATATACGTGCGACGCGACGTACAATCCAAACATCCAGGTCGCGTTGATTGCGACGGTCAACGTCAGGCGCGTTTGCAGTCTGCCGGGCCGTGTTCTGACGCTATGCGTCGCCCAAGACCCGATGACGATCAACGCAATTGTCACGATGAAAATTGGCACCGACAAAAGCAATCCGCTTACCAAAACCGCGATGCAGCACGTCCAGTAATATACCAAAATCGGCACACTCATCGCTGAACGCAGTTCGTTTAAAGTGCCGTTTTGCAATGCGCCCTTGAGCTTGCTTACCGGTGCTTCAAATAGAAATCGCTGAACAGTGGCCAAACCCAATACCCCAAACAACCATTAACCGACCGGACGCCTACAAAAACGCGCCACGGAATTGTTAAGCAGCAGAACGGCGCCTTCTTCCCGCAGACGTGGCCCAAAATCCGGGTCGTGAGAATGAACAACCAGCAACCAGTCCGCCGGACCAAACCCCACGGTGTCAACCTGCGCCGCGCTCGCTGCGGCAAAGCTTTCTTGGGCGCCCCAAGACGGTGGAAAAACGGCCAGGGTCAAAGTGCCCGGTTTTTGCGCACCGACAGTGGCGACCAGCAGGACAGATGAGAATATGATCGCCAGCATGCTGCCGACAGGGGAAAACCACGAAGTCGCGGACTGTTCATCTTCGTCCAGGGGGGACGAGTTGTAACACTTAGGATCGCAAAACATCCGTTGAGTATTGTCAAAAATCGTTAAACAACGACAAATTAGCGGCAGTGCCGGCCAGCAACCCATACAAATATTGATCGCGCATCAAACCAAACATACGCAAACAGCGCCTGCTCGGGTGTTTTCGGCAAGTGAGCGGCGTCCGAAACAAATGCTATCAACAGAGAAACGCAGAATTTAAGGCGTGATGACACCGGCAGGCCTCCAGCCCACTTTGCGATCAAGCTGGCCGGGCTTTTGACTTTGGTCTTGCCAACAGATTTGTCACAACTGAATGCGCGTTCGCAAAAGAAAAGCGCGCGCGCTGGCGTCGCGTGCTTTGATCCCGGTCAATTCGATTTGGCACCTTGACTGGTATCAAAGGCGTATTGAGTTGCCAGCTTGCAGATTGATAGAGTGAAAGCCCGCCCGCGAAAGGCCGGGCTTTGGACCAAGGCGCACGGCAGCTGATGGACGACACCTGGATCACCAAGTTTCGAGGCCTTAGCCGGCTGCCAGAGGATATTCGCCGCGCGCTTGAAACCGGGAGCGAAATAATATCAGTGCCCGCGGGCACGCAGATTTTCGCGCCGGGTCAGCCTGCGGACAAGCTGTGGCTGCTGCTGGATGGCACCGTGAAGGTGCAGCAAAAATCCGAAACCGGGCGCGACGTCTTCCTCTACCGGGTTCACGCCGGCGAAAGCTGTGTCTTAACCACTGCGAACATGCTTGCCCTCGAGGATCACTCTGCCGAAGGTACCGCCGAGACGGCGGTTCGGGCGGTCGCAATCCCACGCCAAACCTTTGATGATCTGGTGGCCCGATCGCCCGTGTTTCGCGAGTTTGTTTTCACCGCCTATTCCAAGCGGATCACCGATCTGTTCGTCCTGATCGACGACATTGTGTTTCAGCGCATGGACGTCCGACTGGCCGCGCGCTTGCTCGAATTGGCCGGTGATGGCGACACGGTCCGGGCCACACATGCTGTGCTGGGCACAGAACTTGGCACGGCGCGCGAGGTCATCTCGCGCACGCTTTCTGAGTTTCAGCGTCGGAATTGGATCGAACAGTTCCGCGGCGGGGTCCGATTAACCAACCGCGAGGGGCTTCGGCACTTGGCGCAGTCAGCCGCATCCCATTCGTGACGCAGAACCGGACGGAAATCCGCGGGTTCGGTGACCAAGTCACCAACGCTTCTGCCATTTTGTGCGAATGTTCCAACGCGTTGATTCGACTCGGAGGCGAGACATGAGGACAAATATGGGACGCGTCGATCGCGGCGGCCGCTTGGTCATCGCCGCGGCACTTGGATACCTTGCGTTGGCGACCGGCATGGCGACCGGCGCGCTATTCTGGCTGGCACTCGCTGTGGCCGTTATCTTCACGGTGACGGCGGTTCTGAGCAACTGCCCTTTTTACCGCATTGTCGGCCTCAAGACGTGTCGGGATTGCTAATCAATGGAAACTGAATTCACACCCTGGGCGTCGTTGGGCGGCGGCGTTTTGATCGGAACAGCGGCGATTTTACTCATGCTCCTGCTGGGTCGGATCATGGGGGCCACGGGCGTGCTGGCCGGGTTGATCCTACCGCAGTCTGCGCACGATTTTTCATGGCGCGCCGCAGTTTTGGCCGGGATGATAAGCGGACCGGCCGCGGTCTGGGCGATCACAGGTACGATGCCCGCCGTACAGGTTCCCATTTCAACCATTGCTCTTGTGATAGGTGGATTTATCGTCGGGATTGGCGTTACGCTTGGATCAGGGTGCACATCGGGGCACGGGGTTTGCGGTCTGGCACGGTTGAGCCCGAGATCTTTCGCCGCCACCGTCACCTTCATGATTTTCACCGCCGCGACCGTGTACGTCGTGCGCCATGTGCTGGGAGGCTGAGCCGTGAAACTGATCGCGAGTTATTTCATCGGTCTCATCTTTGGCATCGGTATCTCGATATCCGGCATGGCCAACCCCGCGAAGGTGCTGAACTTCTTTGATGTCGCCGGCACCTGGGACCCGTCGCTGATCTTTGTGATGGGAGGGGCGTTGGTCACAACCTTTCTGGGCTACCGGGTCGTCTTTGCGCGGACCGCACCGCTGCTCTCGAAGGGCTTCAATCTGCCCTCTGCGCGTAACATCGACGCAAAGCTGATCGGTGGGTCTGCAGTGTTTGGCGTCGGTTGGGGCATCGCGGGCTTTTGCCCCGGTGGCGCACTGCCCGCGTTAGGCACCGGTCGGTGGGAAGTCGTTGTCTTTGTCGGGTCACTGATTGCCGGCATCTTCGTTGCCCAGGTCATTCAACGCGCAAAACCCACGCGAGCCGCAGCCGCATCTTAGGGAGCATGTCATGCAGTTCTTTCCAGCCTATTCCAAACCCGGCAGCCCGCATGTCGCCGCCTTTTACGAACGGGCCAGCGGGTCGTGGCAGTACGTGGCATGGTGCCCTGCAACCCAAAAGGCGGTCATCATCGATCCTGTCCTCGACTTCGATCCGCATGCCGGTGCGACGTGGACCTACAGCGCGGATGAACTGATCGACTATGTCCGGTCCGAGGGGCTTGATGTGGAATGGGTGCTCGATACGCATCCGCATGCCGACCACTTTTCATCTGCACATTACATAAAAGAACAGCTTGGCGGCGCGCCCAAGCAGGCGATCGGTGCGCTGGTTCTGCGGGTGCAGGACATCTGGTCCGACATGTACGCGGACGACAGCCTTGCCGGCCATGCCGAATACTGGGACCAGCTGTTTGAACCGGGTGACAGATTTCGCGTGGGCAATTGCGAGATCGGCGTCTCGCTCTCAACCGGGCATACGCTGGCCTCGATCACGTATACGATGGGGGATGCCATCTTTGCCCATGACACATTCATGATGCCGGACAGCGGCACTTCGCGCTGCGATTTCCCCGGCGGGTCCTCGGCCGAGATGTGGGACACGCTGCAAGCGATCCTTTCGCAACCCGACGATGCGCGCATCTTTGTCGGTCATGACTATTGCAAGGATGGGCGCAAAGAAGCCTGCATGGCGACCGTCGCTGAACAGAAGGCCACGAACATCCATGTCGGCGGTGATGTCAGCAAGAAAGACTATATCGCGACCCGTGACACCCGCGATGCGACCCTGCCTATGCCGGGCCGCATGCTATATGCGCTTCAAGTCAATATTCGCGGCGGTCGACTGCCCGAGCCGGATGCGCGCGGGCGCGCGGTGTTCAGCGTGCCGATCAATCGGTTTACATCCTCCCTCGCCAAAACATTCGAGAGCGATCCTGCCGCGCGCGCCGCGGAATAGGTTTCCTGTCTCGGTCGCTACACGTAATTCCACGGGCGTGACTAGGCGTGTGCTCAAGACATTGATGATGTGAGCGCAGTCGCCGCCAGTTTCCGAGGATCACCAAATTAATGCCCTGTCGAATCGGCATGCGTCATGCATCGCCGGTGCTTCGCCGTTTGGATGACGGTCAAAGCATTGAAAATGAACAAATAAAACCCAAACAGCAAATTTCCGACAAAAATACTTTAGAAACTTGATTTTTTTACTCAGGTAAGGTTTGTAGAACGGGCAACGAAAACCAGGGAGCAACCATGCCTCGTTTTACGACCTCTGTGACCGCGTCACTGACAACCGCGCTTGTTGCGCTGAGCCCCGTAGCGGCCGTCGCAGAAGGCGAGCTGAACCTGTATTCATCGCGTCACTACGACACGGATGAGCGGCTTTATTCTGATTTTACCGATGCGACCGGCATCACGATCAACCGCATCGAAGGAAAAGCGGACGAGCTGATCACGCGGATGCAGTCCGAAGGCGCCAACTCGCCCGCCGACGTTTTGTTGACCGTGGATACCTCGCGTTTGCAACGCGCCAAGGACGCTGGCGTGCTGCAATCCATCGACAGCACCGTTTTGGAAGAGCGGATCCCGGCAAATCTTCAGGACGCCGACAACCAGTGGTTCGGCTTCTCGCAACGCGCGCGCATCATCTTCTACGACAAGAATGACGTGGCCGAGCCGCCGCTGACCTACGTTGATCTGGCCGATCCCAAGTACAAAGGTCAGGTCTGCCACCGCTCGTCGTCCAACGTTTACAGCCAGACGCTGCTGTCTGCCGTGATCGAAAACCACGGCGAAGATGCCGCGATGGGCTGGGCCAAGGGCGTCGTCGACAACTTTGCCCGCGACCCGCAGGGCGGCGACACCGATCAGCTGCGCGGCCTTGTGTCGGGTGAGTGCGATATCTCGATCTCGAACACCTATTACTTTGCCCGCGCGATCCGCAAAGACGTCAAAGGCCTGCCCGCCGACGCACGTGCCAATATCGGCTGGGTGTTCCCTGCGCAGGATGCCGAAGGCGCGCATATGAACCTGTCGGGCGGTGGTGTCGCTGCCAACGCACCCAACAAAGAGAATGCCATCAAGTTCCTTGAGTACCTCGCCTCTGACCAGGCGCAGAAGTATTTCTCGGATGGCAATGACGAATACCCGGCCGTGCCCGGCGTCGAACTGGCGGAGTCGGTCAAGACCCTCGGCGAATTCAAAGCTGACGACGTTGATCTGTCGGAAGTCGCGCAAAACGTGGCGACCGCACAGAAAATCTTTAACGAGGTGGGTTGGCAATAACGGCCCTGCGTGGTCTGGCGCGGTCGCGCGTCAGACCGCAACACCCGGTTTCGGGGCGGCTGATCCGGCCCGTCACACCACAGTGCGAAACGTCCCAGCCACCCAGAGATGGGCCAGCCCGGATGAATGACCGGCCCCAAGTGTCTGCTTGGAGGTGCCTCAGTGTCCACCGTTCCCTTGTTTAAGGGCCCCCTGCGGCGGGCGCATCCGGTGATCCGGTCCTTCTGGCACACCTGATCGACGATTTGGACGGAGTAGTACGATGAACGCTATGCAACGCCCCCCACACCCCATTGCAACCGCCCCGACCGAGGTCGAGATGTTGCCCGCCTATGATGTGCGCGACCTTATGCAGGGCGGCACGCAGGTGCGCATGGTGCTGGATGGCACCGTGTATTTCCTGCGCGTCACCCGCGCGGGCAAATTGATCCTGACCAAGTAAATTGCCGCACCGTCCGCGCCTCCCTTGAACGCTGCCTCGCGCAGCGCCTATCTAGGAACATCCCAGCCTGTCACGCGAGGATTGCATGGCCAAAACCCCGAGCCCTTGTATCGATGTGTGCAAGTTCAAACGCGCTGGCCACTGCATTGGTTGTTCGATGACCAAGGCGCAAAAAAAGCTGTTCAAAAACCTCAAGAAAGACGACCACCGCGCCGCTTTTGTCGAGATGCTGATGGCACAGCAGCAAGTGATGGGTCGGTATAGCCACTGGGACGACGCCTATCTGCGCAAGTGCGCCAAGAAGAAGGTCAAGCCGATCCCGGCCCTTCGGGCTCGCGCGTCCGCAGCCTGAAAGGCTCACGAGGTTGCATACGAATTGCTCTGCTAGCTGTGTTGGCCGGTATGGCTGCGGCTGAGAACAACCCCAACTGAACACGTCTGCGCAAAAAAACCGCCCGGGAAACCCGCGCGGCTTTCTTAGCGTTGCTGCCGTGCGTCAGGCGAGGTGGCTGCGCAGGAACCATGCGAATTTCTCGTGCACCTGCCCGCGGGCGATGCAGAGGTCTTCGGTCAGGGTGTCGCCATGTGCGGCTGCCAATTCTCCACAACCAGCCAATGTTTCGGCCAGTGTTTCCTGAGCGTCCTGCATCATCTTGATCATTTCGCGGTCGGTTGCGTGGCCGTCATGTTCGGTCACCTTGGACCGCTTGAGCATGCCCGCCAGCGTGCCTTCGGCATGTGCGTCCAGCGCGCGGATGCGCTCGGCAAGGTCGTCCTGCCCGACAAAGTGATCTTCGTAGATCTTCTGGAACAGATCATGCAGTGGTCCAAAGGCCATGCCTTTGACGTTCCAATGGAAATTCTGGGCGAGCATCGTCGTCACAGCCGTTTCCGCAACGGACTGGTTCAATGCATCGGCAATGGCGGTACGCGCGTCCGTGGTCAGAGCGATAGCGGTCTGTGTCATGGGTCATTCCTCAGCAAAATACAAAGCTGGCTGGCACTACGCTGGCTTGCGATACGCAAAACATAGTCAGCAATTCGCGAAAGCCAAGAACTTTTTAGAATAATTCTAAACTCTACAGAACTGGTCGGAAATCTGGTTCAGCAAGAAGCCAATATACCGCCGGTCTGCTGGCGCCACGCGCGAGCGCAAAAGGAAGTCGAGACTGGCGCGATCCTCGTCGCGGATTGCCGTGAAGACACGCATCACCCACGCCTCGTCAAAAGACAGCTCGGCAGTGCCCGGGCGGTGCCAGATGATCCGCTTGTTCACGGCGTCAGACAGGCATTTGACGAATGTCGACACAAAGGTGCGCCGCGCGGTTTCCCCATCGAGTGTCAGAAGGGCGCAAGCCTCGAACAAATCGACCCGAGCTGCGGCGCGACACCCCATCGCGGCCATCCGGATGTGATTGAGCAACGCGAACTGATCCGGATCGAGTGCCGGAACGGAGGCAGGTGCGTGTATCGGAAGCTGTTCTGTCTGATGCAAGTGCAGGGACGCCATAACGCACTCTTCCGTCGATGCGGGTCAAAGATTCGGTTCGAGTAATACCTGACAATAAGTATAGGTTTTACACCGTCAAACAAGTGATCTGTGCTCGAAGGCCCCTGTTATCTGTGCGTTTGGCAATCCAGTGCTTGCACACCCTGCGCCGTCCGCGTCGCATACGCGCACCGGGGTGTCGTGAAACCTCTGGACTTGGTTGCGCCGCCCCTTGCACCTTTGCGGACAAGATCAACAGGAGGTGCGTGATGGAGAGCCAGTACAGGGTGGTCGTGATCGGAGGTGGCGTTGTCGGCGCGTCCGTGCTGTATCATCTGGCCAAGATGGGGTGGACCGATGTCTGCCTGCTGGAACGGTCGGTCTTGACCGCGGGATCATCCTGGCACGCGGCAGGCGGCATTCACGCGCTGAACGCTGATCCCAACATGGCTTCGCTTCAGGCCTATACCATTGATCTGCTGAGCGAGATCCAAGAGGAGTCCGGCCAGAACATCGGCCTGCACATGACCGGCGGCCTGACGCTGGCGGGCACGCCCGAACGCTGGGAATGGCTGCAATCGGCGTACCGCGTGTTCCAATCCATCGGGATCGAGGATTGCGAACTGCTGACGCCACAAGAGGCGCAAAGACGCTGCCCGATCATGTCCACCGAAGGTGTTCTTGGCGCGATGTGGGCCGACCGCGAAGGATATGTGGACACCACAGGCACCGTGCACGCCTATGCCACCGCGGCCAAGACGCGTGGCGCAACAGTCAAGGAACACACCAAGGTCGAGGCGCTGGAGCAGACCGCCGACGGTTGGCTGGTCAAGACAGACAAGGGCGACATCCGCTGCGAGCACGTGGTGAATGCCGCGGGCCTCTGGGCCAAACAGGTTGGGCGCATGGCCGGTATCGAATTGCCCGTTTCACCGCTCAAGCACCACTATCTGATCACCGACACCATCCCAGAGGTGGCGCAGCACGATTTCGAAATGCCGATGACCGTGGACCTCGAAGGGTTCACATACATGCGGCAGGACCAGAAGGGCATCCTGATCGGCATCTACGAGATCGAGCACGAACACTGGGCGATGGACGGCGCGCCGTGGAACTACGGGATGGAGCTGTTCCGCGAAGACCTCGATCGCATCGAAAACGAGCTGATGCTGGGATTTGCCCGCTACCCATCTGCCGAAAATGTCGGGATCAAGACATGGGTCAACGGCGCCTTCACCTTCTCGCCCGACGGCAATCCGCTGGTCGGTCCTGTCCCGGGCAAGCGCGGATACTGGTCGGCTTGCGCTGTCATGGCCGGGTTCCTGCAAGGGGGAGGCGTCGGCAAATCACTTGCCGAATGGATGATCCATGGCGAGCCCGAGGCCGACGTCTGGTGCATGGACGTCGCCCGCTATGGCAAATTTGCCGAGAACAAGCAGTACATCAAGGAAACCACCGGCCAGTTCTATTCGCGCCGCTTTGTGATGTCCTACCCGAACGAACAGCTGCCCGCCGGGCGTCCGTTGAAAATGGCCCCGGCCCATGACGCGATGACCGCCGCCGGGTGTCGCTGGGGCCAAAGCTGGGATCTTGAGGTGCCGCTCTACTTTGCGCCATCCCAGAGCTTCGAGGAAAACCTGACGCTCAAGCGTTCCAACGCCCATGACATCGTCGCCGCCGAATGTCGCAACGTGCGCGAGAATGTGGGCATGGTCGACATCACCGGCTTTTCCCGGTTCGAGGTGTCAGGACCCAATGCGGAACTGTGGCTCGACAAGGTCATGGCGTCCCGCCTTCCCGGTCCGGGCCGCGCGCGTCTCGCGCCGATGCTGGGCGAAGACGGGCGGATGAAAGGCGACCTGACCCTGCTCAATTGGGGCGACGGCACGTGGTGGATCATGGGGTCCTACTACTTGCGGGCCTGGCACATGCGCTGGTTCGACGATCACATGATCGACGGCGTACAGGTGCGCGATCTGGGCGAAGAGATCTGCGGCTTTGCCCTGACGGGACCCAACAGCCGCGCGGTGCTGCAAAAGCTGTGCCACCAAGACGTTGGCACCCTGCCATTCATGGGCTGCGGTGCGTTTGACGTGGGCATGATCCGCGCGCGGATCGCCCGCATGTCCGTGGCGGGCGAGTTGGGGTTCGAGATCAACTGCCGCTACGGCGATCACGTGGCCTTGCGCCGCCAGCTGTTGGCCGCAGGCGCGGACCACGGTCTGCAGGAATACGGCTTCAACGCGATGCTGTCGCTGCGGCTTGAGAAAAGCTTTGGCATCTGGTCGGCCGAATTCACGCAGGGGTATACGCCGGGCATGACCGGGATGGACCGCTGGATCGCGTGGGACAAGGAGTTCGTGGGCAAACACGCTGCTCTCGCCGAACGCGACGGCAACGGACCTGCGCAAAGGCTCATCACGCTGGCCATTGATGCAGATGACGCCGACGCCAGCGGCTACGAGCCAGTTTGGAAAGGTGACCAGCGCGTCGGGTTCGTGACCTCGGGCGGATACGGTCACACGGTGCAGAAATCGCTGGCGATGGCTCTGGTGACACAGACTGCGCCGTCGAAGGCACCGAGCTGTCGGTCCACGTCGTTGGTGTCGAACGGCCCGCGCTGGTCATCCCGGCCTCGCCATACGACCCCGCGGGCACCGCGATGCGCGGATGAGCACGCGGCGCGGGCGAAGACGCGACCCTCCGGCGCAGCGACAGGTCAATTATCGCCAATTGCGCAACCCGTTCCCGCCGCTTCGGGTGTACTCCGACGACCACATCGCCGCGCTGCACGCGGCATCGCTTGATGTGCTGGAGCGCCTCGGCATCCAGGTCAACCTGCCCGCCGCGCGCGAGGCCTATCGCCAGGGCGGCGCCACGGTCAAAGGCGACATGGTGCATATCGGGCGTGACATGGTGGCCGCGGCACTCTCCACGGCGCCCTCATCCTTTCCGCTGATCGCTGGCGCGCGCCATCGTGACCTGACGATGGAACCGGGCGCGATGATCTTTCAGCCCGGCGCAGGCTGTCCACACGCCACCGACCGGGTGCGGGGCCGCCGCCCGGGCACCGAACGCGACTATCGCGAACTGATCTCGCTGACCCAGCATTTCGACGTGCTGCACATGATCCCGCCGCTGGTCGAACCGCAAGATGTGCCCATGCACCTGCGCCACTACGCCATGCTGCAAGGGCAGATGGAGCTCACGGACAAGCTGCCCTTCATCTTTGCCCGCGGCACGGGTCAGGTCGAGGAAAGCTTTGAAATGCTGCGCGATTTTCGCGGGCTGTCGGATGCCGAGTTTGCGGCGGCGTCGCATTGCTACACGATCATCAACACCAACTCACCGCGCCAAATCGACATTCCCATGGCGCTTGGCATCATGGATTTCGCGCGAGCGGGACAGGTCAGCATCATCACGCCATTCACCCTGATGGGCGCCATGGCTCCGATCACCGTCGCGGGGGCCATGACGCTCAGCCACGCCGAAGCGCTGGCTGCGATCACGTTGGGCCAGTTGACCCGCCCCGGCGCGCCGATGTGCTATGGCACCTTCACCTCGAACGTCGACATGAAATCCGGCGCGCCCGTCTTTGGCACACCCGAACACTTTCGCGCGTCCCTTGTCGCAGGCCAGCTTGCGCGCAATGTTGGCTTGCCATGGCGGTGTGCGTCGGGGGCGTCCGGGGCTGCCAACGATGTGCAGGCCGCACACGAGACCCAGTTCGGCACATGGGGGTGCCTGATGGCGGGGGCCACGGTGACGATCCACGCCGCAGGCTGGCTCGAGGGCGGGCTGACCGTGTCCTATGAAAAGCTCATCACTGACGTCGAAGTGTTGCAAATGCTGGCCGAGCTTTGCACCGCCGCGTCTGAAACACCCGATGAGATCGCGCTGGACGCGATCGAAGAGGTCTCGCCCGGCGGCCATTTCTTTGGCGCGGCCCACACCATGGCCCGCTACCAAACCGAATTCTATGAACCGCTCAATGCCGACTACAGCAACTTTGGCACATGGGAGGACCGCGGCCGCATCGACGCTACCACCCGCGCCACAGAGCGCTGGCAACAGATCCTACGCGACTTCACGCCACCTAGCGTAGATCCAGACCGCCTCGCCGCCCTCGACCGCTACATCGCGCACAAGACCGAATCCGGCGGCTGCGCTGTCGAAGGCGGCTAATTGGCGACCCCGGCAGGATTCGAACCTGCAACCTGCCCCTTAGGAGGGGGCTGCTCTATCCAGTTGAGCCACGGGGCCGCGCCCCTCATCGCTTACGCGGTTCACGGCGCTTTGTCACGGGGGCGGGCGGCGTTCGGCGTGCTTGCAGTTTGGCCGGTTTTGGCGCTAACTCACGGATACTACTGACAATGAGGTTTCAGTGACCGACCGCGCCCCTCGCCCGCTTACCCTTCGCGACGTATCTGCCGCGTCTGGTGTCTCTGAAATGACCGTCAGCCGCGTGTTGCGCAACCGCGGCGACGTCTCGGACGCGACGCGGCAAAAGGTGCTCGAGGCGGCCAAGGCGCTGGGCTATGTGCCCAACCAGATCGCAGGCTCGCTGGCCTCGCAGCAGGTCAACCTCGTGGCCGTGATCATCCCGTCGCTCAGCAACATGGTCTTTCCCGAGGTGCTCACAGGTATCAATCAGGTGCTCGAGGACACGCCACTGCAGCCGGTCTTCGGCGTCACCGACTACATGCGCGACAAGGAAGAGCGCGTGCTTTACGAGATGCTGTCCTGGCGGCCATCGGGCGTGATCATCGCGGGGCTCGAGCATTCTGATGCGGCCAAGGCGATGCTGCGCAACGCCGCCATCCCGGTGGTCGAGATCATGGACACCGACGGCACTCCCGTCGACAGCATGGTCGGCATTTCCCATCGCAAGGCGGGCCTGGATATGGCGCGGGCGATCCTGAAACAGGGCTACAGCCGGATCGGGTTCATGGGCACCTCGATGCCGCGCGACCACCGCGCCCGCAAACGGTTCGAGGGGCTGACAGAAGGCCTTGCCAAGGCGGGTGTCGAGATCGAAGCGCGCGATTTCTATTCGGGCGGTTCGGCGCTGGCCAAGGGGCGCGAGATGACAGCGGCCATGCTGGCCGACAATCCCGATCTCGATTTCCTCGTCTATTCCAATGACATGATCGGCGCGGGCGGGCTGCTTTATCTGTTGGATCAGGGGATCGACGTGCCAGGGCAGATCGGGCTTTTGGGCTTTAACGGGGTGGAGCTGTTGCAGGGTCTGCCGCGGCAACTGGCGACGATGGATGCGTGCCGTTTGCAGATCGGGCGTGCCGCCGCCGAGATCATTCGCGACCGCATGGCCGAAGGCGCAGACCTCGCGCCGCGGCATATCACGTTAGAACCGACCATTTCGCCTGGCGATACGTTGCGCCGCACGTTGGGGGCGTGACGCCGCTTACGCTGTCGAACGGCGCTGCGCGACGGTTGTTCCTGGATCGCCATGCGCTGAGCGAGGCGCCGCAAGGCCCGGCCAAGGGCGCGGACCTGCTTGATCTGATCACGCGGCTGGGGTTTGTGCAGCTTGACAGCATCAACACGGTGGCGCGTGCGCACGACCTGATCCTGTTCGCCCGGCGTCCACGCTATCGTCCCGCCGATCTGGGCCGACTTTACGAACGGGATCGCGCGCTGTTTGAACATTGGACCCATGATGCATCGGTCATACCCGTGCGGTTCTATCCCTATTGGCACCTGCGGCGGCAACGCGATGCCGATGCCTTACGGGCGCGATGGTCAGAACAGCGGCGCGCCGGGTTTGAGACGAAATTTCAAGAGGTTGTCGACCACATCCGCGACCACGGCCCGTGTTGTTCGGCGGATGTCGGCACGGATGAGGCGCGCAGTTCCGGGGGCTGGTGGGATTGGCACCCGTCCAAGACCGCGCTGGAATATCTGTGGCGCAGCGGCGAATTGGCGGTGACGTCCCGCCGCGGGTTTCGCAAATATTATGACCTGACCGAACGCGTGCTGGACCGCACCCAGATCGGCAACGCGCCCGATACCGAAGAGACCATCGACTGGTGCTGTCGCGAAGCGCTGGCGCGCCTCGGCTTTGCCACGCCGCGGGAACTGGCGCAGTTCTGGGCGCATATCACGCTGGACGAGGCCAAGGCGTGGTGCGCGCAGGCGCTGGCATCGCGGCGCATCATCGAGGTGCAGATCACCGCGGCTGATGGCGAGCAGCGCCCGGCCTATGCCTTTCCAGAGATCGAAAACGACCCGGCGTTGACCACCGATCCAACGCCACGCCTGCGCGTGCTCAGCCCGTTTGATCCGGCGCTGCGCGACCGGGCGCGGGCGCAGCGGTTGTTTGGCTTTGACTACCGGATCGAGATTTTCGTGCCCGAGGCGAAACGGCAATACGGCTACTATGTCTTTCCGATCCTGCAGGGTGACCGGCTGGTGGGGCGTGTGGATATGAAAGCCTTTCGCGACGATGATGTGCTGCGCGTGCGGGCGCTTTGGCCGGAACGGGGCGTGCGCTGGGGCAAGGGGCGGCAGGCGGCGTTTGCGGGCGAGCTCGACCGGGTGCGACGGCTGGCAGGGGTGGCGCAGGTGGCCTTTGACCCCGGATGGCTGAGGTAAGGTGCGCGCGGAGCGCACACCCTACATCCCCGATTGCGCCCGGCTTTCAGAGGAGTAGTGTGCCGGCATGACGACTTTCCCGATCATCCGGTCCGTCGGGCTGAGCGGTGTGCTGGTCAGCTTTGCGCCTGCCGCATCCGACCCGGCAAACCGCGCGGCGATCGCCTTTCGCGGCGCGGTGGATGCGCTTGACCTGCCGCAGATCGAGGAAAGCAGCAGCACCCTGGTGTCCGCGTTTTTCCGTGTTGATCTGGTGACTTACCCTTTTGCGACGATCCGTGACGCTTTGGCTGATGTGTTGGCGGAACGTGACTGGCTGGCCGCGCCCTTGCCTGCGGGCCGAACCTTGTGGACGGTGCCCGCCGTCTTTGGCGGCGACCGCGCGCCGCAGCTTGCAGAGGCGGCGGAGGCAGCGGGGTTGAGCGCAGCGGAGGCGGTCGCGGAACTGACCACAACGCGGCTGCGGGTCCTGACCATCGGGTTCGCGCCGGGGCAACCGTACCTCGGCACGCTGGCACCCCATTGGGACATCCCGCGACAGGTCGGGCTGAGCCCGAATGTGCCGCAGGGCGCGCTGGTGGCAGCGGTGCGGCAGATGTGCCTGTTTGCCAAGGAAACGCCGACCGGCTGGCGCCACGTGGGGCAAACGGCCTTTCGCTGCTTTCAGCCGGATGCGGAAAATCCGTTCCCCTTGTCGCCGGGCGACGAGGTGCAGTTCACTGAAATCACGGCGCCAGAATTGGCGCAGCTGGAGGCGCATGGCACCGACGGTGCAACCCGCGCGGTGCTGGAATGAGAGCGCTGCGCGTGCATACGGTTGGGCCGGGCGTCGCGGTGCAAGACCTTGGGCGCACTGGGTTTTTGGCGCAAGGGCTGACGCGCGGAGGTGCGGCGGATCTGCGGGCGGTGGCGGAAAATGCCGCTCTGCTGGATCAGGGCACCGACTGTGCCGTGCTGGAAATGGTCGGTGTCGGCGGGGTGTTCGAAGCCACCGAAACCACGCGCATCGCGCTGTCCGGGGCCACCATGGCGGCCAGCATCGACGGGCGTGCCGTGGCGTGGGATGCGAGCCACGAATTGCCCGCCGGGGCGCGGTTGGAACTGGGGGCGGTGCGGGACGGGACCTATGCCTATCTGGGGGTCGGAGGAGGCTTTGCCACGCCGCTGGTAATGGGCGCGCGGGCGACGCATCAGTCGACCGGTTTGGGCGCCTTGGTGCAGGCCGGAGATGTACTGCCTGTGGGGGCAGACACGGGCGGAGCGTCAGGGCTGTGTTTGCCGCGGGATGCGCGCTTTTCCGGTGGCACCGTGCGGATTGTGCCGAGCATGCAAACCGCTGATTTCGCGCTGGAAATTCGGGCGCGCTTTGAAGCGGCGACCTTTCGGCGCGATGCACGGGCGAACCGGCAGGGCGTGCGGTTTGACGCCGGTGGCGCGGGCTTTTCCAACCCAGAACAGCTGAGTGTCGTGAGCGAGGTCATCGTGCCCGGCGACATCCAGATCGCGGGGGACGGGCAACCCTTTGTTTTGTTGGCGGAAAGCCAGACGACAGGCGGCTATCCGCGGATCGGGACGGTGCTGCCTTACGACCTGCCGCGCGTGGTGCAGGCGCCGGCGGGGGCCGAGCTGCGCTTTGTCTTTGTCACGCTGGAGGAGGGCGCCGAGATCGAGGCGCGGGCGCGCAAGGAGTGGGCCGGGTTGCGCAAAGCAGCCACGCCGTTGGTGCGCAACCCGTTGGAAATTCAGGATTTGTTGAACTACCGTCTGATCGACGGAGCAATTTCGGCGTGGGACGCGCCGCTGGATGCAGGGGAGGACTGAGGATGCAGGTCGATCTGAATGCCGATATGGGCGAGAGCTTTGGGCCGTGGAAAATGGGCGATGACGCAGCGCTTTTGCGGACGGTCACGTCGGCCAACATTGCCTGCGGCGCGCATGCCGGGGACCCGGACGTGATGGCGGGCACCATGGGCATCGCGCTGGCGCAAGGGGTGGGCATCGGGTCGCATCCCGGCTTTGACGACATCCGTGGCTTTGGGCGGCGGCGTATCGATATGCCATTGAAATCGCTTCAGAATTCGATCCGCTGCCAGGTCGGTGCGAGCCTTGGGATGGCGCGGGCGCTGGGCGCGGAGCTGCGGCACATCAAGCTGCATGGGGCGCTGGGGAACATGACCTCGGAGGATGAGGACATGGCCAAGGGGTGTTACGACGCAGCACTTTCGGTGTGTCCGGACGCGATTGTCGTGGTGCTGGCGGCGACCGCGCAAGAGCGGGCGGCGCGGGCGCTGGGCGCCCGGTTTGCCTGCGAGATTTTTGCCGACCGGGCCTATAATGACGACGCGACGCTGGTGGATCGCCGGCTGCCCGGCGCGGTGATCCATGACGCGGCACTTGCGGGCCAGCGGATGGTAGAAATGGTGCAAGAACAAGCGATTATCACTGGAACGGGTGCGCGGATCGAGACGCCGATCGACACGATTTGCTGCCATGGCGACACGCCGGAGGCGGTGGAGATCGCGGCTTCGGTGCGGCGGACGCTGGAAGGCGCGGGGATCGCGGTGGAGCGGTTTTCGGGGCGGACCGGGTAGGCGTGGATGGCATCCCGACCCTCCGGGGGGAGTTTATTTGGCAAGATGAAGATGGGGGCTGTGGGTGGTTTTTCGGCCCTCCCCTCTCGGCGGCGAAAGCCGCCTGGCGGGCAATGGGGTGCGGTTTATTTGGTGAAATGAAGACTGGATTCGGGTGCCGGTTTGGGGGCGTGCTGAGGGTGTTTGGTGCGGTGTGATCGGGGCGGGTTAACGGGGCGTTCGGTGGCCTGTGGGCTGCGTTTTGATGAAAATGGGCGGTGTTTTGTACAAAATGGCGGCTCTGATTTGGGCTGTTTTGGCGGGGTTTTGGCGTTTTGTTCAAAATGAGGGGTGTTTTGTACAAAACGGGCGGCGCGGGCGCGTTCATCTTTGGGTAAGGTCTGCCTGTTGTTAAGGTTTGCGCGGGCGCGGTAAGTTTTGATTAGGGACTGGCGGTTTTTGGCGGGCCGCGCGCTAGGTGCCCCGGGGCGAGCCAGAGAGGTGTGTCATGAAGCTGAACGCGGATTTTTCCAAACACGTTATCGTCGCGGATGCGGACAATCCGTGGCGCGCCTCGCCATCGGCGGGGGTGGAGCGCAAGATGCTGGACCGGATCGGCGACGAAGTGGCGCGGGCGACCACGATTGTCCGGTTTGCGCCCGGCAGCGCCTTTGCCCCGCACACCCATGACGGGGGTGAGGAGTACATCGTGCTGGAGGGGGTGTTTCAGGACGAGGACGGGGATTTTCCCGTGGGGACCTATGTGCGCAATCCGCCGACCTCGCGCCATACGCCGTCGTCCGAACCGGGGGCGACGATTTTCGTCAAGCTGTGGCAGTTTGATCCCGAGGATCGGGAGCACGTGCGGATTGACATGAACGCGGTCGATCTGGCGGCGGACCCGGCGCGGGTTGGGGTGGCGCAGGCGACGCTGTTTCGGGACGCGCAGGAGCTTGTGGCGTTGGAGGTCTGGGAGGCCGGTGTGTCGCACAACCTGTCGGCGGATGGGGGCGCGGAATTGCTGGTGCTGGAGGGCACACTTTCGGATGGCGCGCATGATCTGGGCGTCCGCGACTGGGTGCGGGTGCCGCCCGGCGGATCGGTTTCGCTGAGAGCCGGGGAACATGGGGCGCGGATCTGGATCAAGCGCGGACATCTGGCGCAGATGGTGGCGGCGGCGGAGTAGCCGTTCCGTTGCCGTTGAGCGTGGTGTGCTCGGATGTGAAAAGCGGCGGGTGGCGTGCGCGGCGGGGTGAAATCGCCGCTGCGATTGGACCTGTGTGGGGTGCGCCTTGCCTGGACGGCGTTTTGACGGCGCATTGGATTGCGGGCGACTTTCGGAATGGCGCCATGTGGGGCGGCGGACCTTCGACCAGCAGTGGCGCAATGTACCAGCAAGAGGCGCTGTCGGCGGATGGTCGGAAGGGCGGCGGGGTGAACCCCGCCCTACGGGTGTAAGGGCAGGACCGCGGCGCGCAGCGCTGCTGCCTGGTGTGAGAGGCGCTGATCGTTTCCGGTTATGTTCCGAACGGCAGTCTCGTTGACGTCCACGTCACCTGTTGCCGCGTGCAGGATCGCGGCGCGCAGTGCCGCTGCCCGGTGTGAGAGACGCTGATCGTTTCCGGTTATTTTTCGTACGGCAGTCCCGTTGGCGTCCACGCCACCCGGTGCCGCGCACAGGACCGCGGCGCGCAGTGCTGCCGCGCGTGGTTAAAGGCGCAGGTCGCTTTCGGTGATGGCGAAGGCGGATTTCATGTCGAAGAGGACGCCTTGGGCCGTGAGCAAGGCGCGCAGGGTGTCTGCGCCCTGGGCCACGAGGTCGTTGTGGGCCACGGCGAGGATCACGGCGTCGTAGCTGCCGGTCGCGGCGGGCATCGCGGGCAGGGGGGTGCGGTCGTAGACCGTTTGCACCTCGGCACCGTCGGCCCAGGGGTCGAAGAGGTCGACCGTCATGCCGTAGCTTTCCAGCTCGCCCGCCATATCCAGCACCTTGGTGTTGCGGATGTCGGCGCAATTTTCCTTGAACGTCAGGCCAAGGATCAGGGCGCGTCCGCCGTGGACCTGCGCGCCCTTGCGGATCATCGCCTTGACCAGCAGCGAGGCGGCGTGCCGGGCCATGCCGTCGTTGATCTCGCGCGCCATGCGGATGATGTCGGGGATGTGGCCCGCGGTGATCGACCGGTCGATCAGGTAATACGGGTCCACGCCGATGCAGTGGCCGCCCACCAGCCCCGGGGTCAGGCGGTTGAAGTTCCATTTGGTGGCGGCGGCATCCAGCACCTCGGTCGTGTCGATGCCGAGGTGGGAAAAGATGATCGACAGCTCGTTGATCAGCGCGATGGACACGTCGCGCTGGGTGTTTTCGATGACCTTGGCGGCTTCGGCGACGCGGATGCTGGGGGCCTTGTGGGTGCCTGCGGTGATGATCGTGCCGTAGAGCGCATCGATGAAGTCGGCGGCGGCGGGGGTGGAGCCGGAGGTGACCTTGGTGATCGCGGTCAGGGGGCGGGATTTGTCGCCCGGGTTGATGCGTTCGGGGCTGTAGCCTGCGAAGAAGTCCACGTTGAAGCGGAGGCCCGAGACCTCTTCGACCAGGGGCAGGCAGTCTTCTTCGGTGGCGCCGGGGTAGACGGTGGATTCGAAGATCACCACGTCGCCCGGCGCGATCACTGTGCCCACGCTGCGCGAGGCCGCCAGCAGGGGGGCGAGGTTCGGCTGACGGTGGCTGTCGATCGGGGTGGGGACAGCGACGATGTAGACATTGCAGCCAGCGATGTCCGAGAGGTCGTCGGTGTAGCTGAGGTGCGGGGCGGCGGCGAGGTCATCCACCTCGCCGGTGCTGTCGGTGCCCGCGCGCAGGGCCGTGATGCGGGTGGCCGACAGGTCATAGCCCACGGTGGGGCGCTGCGTGCCGAAGGCCACGGCCAGTGGCAGGCCGACATAGCCCAGGCCAATGATCGCAACGCGGGCGGTGTCGAGCGTGGGCAGGGGCGTGGTCATCAGCGGGGCCTTGTGGTCGGTGCGCCCGCGTGCATGGCGGGCGGGCGGGGTCAGGTCAAGCCGTTGCGGGCCAGAAGTTCCAGATAGAGGGCCGCGTGATCCGCGTCGCCCTGGCCCATGGGACCGGCGAGGTGGGCAAAGCGGTCGCGGGCCTGCGCGGCCATGGGCAGGGTGAGGTCCAGCGCGTCGGCTTCGGCGAGGATGTTGTCGAGGTCCTTGACCTGCACCGAGGCGCGCCCGCCGGGGACAAAGTCTCGGGTCGACATGCGGGTGCCGTGCTGTTGCAGGATGATGCTGTCGGCAAAGCCGCCCTTGAGGGCCGCGCGCAGGGCGGCGGGGTCGGCGCCGCCTTGGGTGGCGAGCAGCGTGGCCTCGGCCACGGCGCCGATGGTGATGGCAACGATGGCCTGGTTACAGAGCTTGGCCAGTTGCCCGGCACCGGTGGGGCCTACGTGGACGGGGCGACCCATGGACGCCAGCAGCGGCTGCGCGCGGGCGACATCGGCCAGGGCACCGCCGACCATGATGGCGAGCGTGGCGCCCTCGGCCCCCTTGGTGCCGCCTGACACGGGCGCGTCGAGGAACGCCACGTCCTGCGTGGCGGCGGTGTCGGCCATGGCGCGGGCTTCGGCCGGTTTGGTCGAGGCCATGTCGATCCAGAGCGCGCCGGGGGGCACGTGGGGCAGGGCGTCTGCCAGCATGGCAAGGCTGCTGGGCCCGTCGCTGAGCATCGAGATCACGGTGTCGGCCCCGGCCACCGCTGCGGCCACGTCGGGGGCCACGGTGATGCCCGCATCCTCCAGCGCCTGCGCCTTGGCCGCGGTGCGATTCCACACGGTCAGGTCAAAGCCCGCGGCGGCGATGTTGCGCGCCATGGGTGCGCCCATCAGGCCGGTGCCCAAAAGGGTGATTTTTGGGTGTGACATCTGGTGCGCCTCCTCTGGTCAATATCCGCCGCTTGCCATAGTTTCGCACCAAAGCGCGGTGGCGCGTTTTGCGCAACTACAGAACATCTCGGGAGGGGTCATGGGCCGTTTGGACGGAAAGCGGGCGCTTGTCACGGCAGCGGGGCAGGGCATTGGCCGTGCCGCGGCGCTGGCGATGGCCGAAGAAGGCGCGCAGGTCTTTGCCACCGATATCAACGAGGAGGCGCTGGAAGCGCTGAGGAGTGACCGGATCGAGACCTATGTGCTCGACGTGATGGACCCGGTGAGCATCCGCAAGGGCGTGTGGCATGCGCAGCCGGATGTTCTGTTCAACTGCGCCGGGTTCGTGCATCACGGCAGTGTCGAGGCCGCGACCGAGGACGAGTGGGAGGTCGCCTTTGATCTCAACGTCCGGTCGATGTTCCGCACCATACAGGCGGCACTTCCCGGCATGCTGGAACGCGGATCGGGGTCGATCATCAACATGTCGTCGGCGCTGGGGTCGATCATCGGCGCGCCCAACCGGTTCATCTATGGCACCACCAAGGCGGCGGTGATCGGGCTGACCAAATCGGTGGCGACCGATTACATCACCCGCGGCATCCGCTGTAACTGTATCTGCCCCGGCACGGTCGAAAGCCCGAGCTGGCATGACCGGGTGCGCGCGCTGGGCGCGGAACTTGGCAGCGAAGACGAAGCGATGGCGCAGTTCGTCGCCCGCCAGCCCATGGGCCGCGTGGCCCAGCCCGAGGAGATCGCGGCCCTTGTCGTCTACCTTGCCAGTGACGAAAGCGCGTTCACCACCGGGCACCCCCACATCATTGACGGAGGATGGTCAGGCCAATGACCAAGATGGATCCCAAGGACTTGCGGTCGCGCCAGTGGTTCAACAACCCCGACGACCCGGAAATGACCGCGCTGTATCTGGAGCGGTACCTGAACTATGGGCTGACCCGCGAAGAGCTGCAATCGGACAAGCCGATCATTGCCATTGCGCAGACTGGCAGTGATCTGTCCCCGTGCAACCGGCATCACCTGCAGCTGGCGCAGCGGGTGCGCGACGGCATCATCGCTGCGGGCGGCACCTGCATGGAAATCCCGGTGCATCCGATCCAGGAAACCGGCAAGCGCCCCACCGCGAGCCTGGACCGGAACCTGGCCTATCTGGGGCTGGTCGAAGCGCTCTATGGCTATCCGCTGGACGGCGTGGTGCTGACCATCGGCTGTGACAAGACCACGCCCGCCCTGCTGATGGCGGCGGCGACGGTGAACATTCCGGCGATTGCGTTGTCTGTCGGGCCGATGCTGAACGGCTGGTGGAAGGGCGAGCGCGCGGGGTCCGGCACCGTGATCTGGAAAGCGCGCGAGATGCTGGCGGCGGGCGAGATCGACGACAAGGAATTCATGGACATCGCCGCCGCGTCGGCGCCGTCGGTGGGCTATTGCAACACGATGGGCACGGCGACCACGATGAACAGCCTTGCCGAGGCGCTGGGCATGCAGTTGCCCGGATCAGCGGCGATCCCCGCGCCTTACCGCGAGCGCGGGCAGATGGCCTATGAGACCGGCAAGCGCATCGTCGAGATGGTGTGGGAGGATCTGCGCCCGTCGGACATCATGACGCGCGCGGCCTTCGAGAATTCGATTGTCGTGAATTCGGCCATTGGCGGGTCGACCAACGCGCCGATCCACCTCAATGGCATTGCGCGGCATCTGGGTGTGCCGCTGGACAATGACGACTGGCAGGGCGTGGGCCACGAGGTGCCGTTGCTCGTGAACCTGCAGCCTGCGGGCAAATATCTGGGCGAGGATTACCAGCGCGCGGGCGGGGTGCCCGCCGTGGTGGGCGAGTTGATGTCAGCGGGGATGCTGCCGCATCCGGACGCGATCACCGCCAATGGCAAGACCATCGGCGAGAATTGCGCCGCGGCGCGGACGTTGAATGACGATGTGATCCTGCGGGCCGAAGCGCCGCTGGTGGATCATGCGGGGTTCATCAACCTGAGCGGCAATCTGTTTGACAGTGCGATCATGAAGACCTCGGTCATCTCGGCTGAGTTCCGGGCGCGATATTTGTCGGACCCCGATGACCCCGAGGCGTTCGAAGGCCGCGCGGTGGTGTTCGACGGTCCCGAGGATTTCCACCGGCGCATCGACGATCCTGCCGAGAACATTGACGAGCATTGCATCCTGTTCATGCGCGGCGCGGGGCCAAAGGGCTATCCCGGTGGGGCCGAAGTGGTGAACATGCGCGCGCCCGCTTACCTGCTGAAACGCGGGATCGAGGCGC
>JBCBCR010000016.1:0-31155 GCA_038530495.1 Pseudomonadota bacterium
GGGGCGGGCAAAACTGGCGGCACAGTGATCGAAGCCACGGTGCCGCTGTCGCATCTGTTGCCGCCCCCGATTTTCCATGTGCAGACAGGATACGCAACTGCCCATCAAGCTGTTCCACACGCTCCTGCATGTTGCGCAGCCCAAGGCCCGCGCCGGTTTGATCCCGCCCCGCGGGCAAGCCGCGGCCATTGTCGCTGATCCGCAGGGTGGCACCGCGGGCATGGCCGCGCAGATCGACGGACACGCGCGTGGCCTTGGCGTGGCGCTCGATATTGGTCAGCGCCTCCTGGGCAATGCGGTACAGTGCGATCTTGGCATCCTGATCCAGCCGGTTCCGGAACACGACGGTGTCGAATGTCACCTCGGTATCGGTGCGGTCGGCGAAATCCTCGACCAGCGCCTTGAGCGCGGGGCCAAGGCCCAGATCGTCCAGCGCGCCGGGCCGCAAATCGCGGCTGATCCGGCGCACTTCGGCGATCGCGGTGCCCAGATTGTCGATCCCCTGTTCCAGCGGTGCACCGGCATCATCCGGCGACTTGGCCAGCTTGCGGCGCGCGCTGTCCAGCGCATAGCGCACGCCCACCAGCATCTGGCTGATCCCGTCATGCAACTCGCGCGCCACGCGCCCGCGCTCTTCCTCTTGGGCGTCAAACACCCGCTGGGTCAGCTTTTTCAGCTTGGCATCCGCCAGCCGCCGTTCGCGGAAATTCAGCGCCATGCCAGAACCGAACACCAGAAGCAGGGCGGTCATGGTAATCCCGAGGATCGCCAAAAACGTGCTCTGCACCCGCGCCTCGACCTCGGCCCGCGCAGCGGCAACGGACGTCAGGACGTCATCGATGAACACGCCCGTACCCACCGCCCACCGCCACGATGGAAAGGACGTGACATATGTGATCATCTTGGCGTCTTCGCCCGTCGACGGCTTGGGCCACAGATGCGTCAGGTATCCATCCCCCTGGCGCGCAATCTCGATCAATTCGGCCACCACCGGCGTGCCGTCGCCATCGGTCAGGGCCAGATGGTTCTGGTTGATCATCTCGGTCTGGCGCGGATGGACCAGCGCGGTGCCATCATAGTCGTAGACAAAGAAAAACCCTTCGTCCCCGTATATCATTGCCGACAGAATCTGGCTGACCTGATCCTTGGCCTGCTGATCGTTCGGTGCCGCCGAGCCATAGATGAAATAGAACCCGTTGCGCGCCTGCGTCACGTAATTGCGCAACTCGCGCTTCTTGGCCTCGATCAACTGCAGCTCAAGCGCCTGGATCTCGCGTTCGGCGGTGGCGCGCGATTGGAACGTCACGAGGGTGGCAATCGCCGTCACCGCCAGGATCAACGGCACCGCCGCGACAAGTGACAGCTTTTGCGCGTAGCTGAGGCGCAGGGCGGGCAGCAGGGCTCTCATATTGATTCGATACGATGAAAATGCGCCGAATCAAAGCCAAAGCACCCGCCCGGCAGGTTTGTTTCGCCTCGGAACCCGCTGATTTTGCCCAAAGCTTTCGGAAATACGGGCCCTCTACGCAGTAGTAGGTATTTCCAAGCGCGGTTCGATCAGTAGTGTAGCGCCACTCGAAACGATCCGCCTTTGCCGTGACTGGCAGGGGCACACTAATCTGGGAGGATTGCTTTTATGGATCGTCGTTCTTTTCTAAAGACTTCTGCACTGGGCGGCACGGCTGCTGCCGCTTCGACCCTCGCCGCTCCGGCATATGCGCAGGGCAACCGGACGCTGACTATGGTCACCTCGTGGCCGCGCGGCTTCGCCGTTCTGGATGACGCGGCCAGCTACTTTGCCGAAATGGTCGGCGCCATGTCCGACGGGTCGCTGACCATCGACAAGAAAGCCCCGGGCGAGCTTGTGGGCGCGTTCGAAGTGTTTGACGCCGTGTCGTCGGGTCAGGCTGACCTGTACCACTCGGCCGACTACTACTTCATCAGCCAGCACCCCGCCTACGCCTACTTCACCGCCGTGCCGTTCGGCGGCACCGCACAGGAAGTGACCAACTGGTACTACCACGGCGGCGGCGAGCAGCTGCACGACGAGCTGGGCGAGATCTTCAACATGAAGGGCATGCTGGCCGGTAACTCGGGCTCGCAGTCCGGTGGCTGGTTCCGCAAGGAAATGAACTCCGCCGCTGACTTCAACGGCCTCAAGTTCCGTATGCCCGGTCTGGGCGGCAAGGTGCTGGGCAAGCTGGGCGCATCCGTGCAGAACATCCCCGGCGGCGAACTGTACCAGGCGCTGTCGTCCGGTGCTCTGGACGGTCTGGAGTGGGTTGGCCCGATGGCTGACGAACGCGCCGGCTTCCAGGAAGTGGCCAAGGTGTACTACACCGCTGGCTTCCACGAGCCGGGCTCGGCTCTGGCCTGTAACGTCAACCTCGACATCTGGAACGACCTGACACCGGCACAGCAGGCCATCCTGCGCAACGCGTCGATGGCAACCACGCACTTCCAGCTGTCCGAAACGCTCGCCAACAACGGTGCCGCACTGGCCCGTCTGCAGCAGCAGGGCGTCAAGACGCTGCAATTCTCGGACGACATCTGGGATGCGTTCGGCGCAGCCTCGGCCGAGGTTATGGACGAGAACATGGGCGACGAGCTCTTTGCGAAAACCCGCAAGTCGTTCGAAGAAAGCCTCGCCAACTCGGCCAGCTGGATCAACAAATCCGACGGCTACTACGTGCAACAGCGCGTGCGCGTGCTGGGCGGCTAAGCCTTTCTGGCAAAATGACAAAAGGGGCTCCGGCACTGGCTGGGGCCCCTAAATTACTGGCGCAGCACCGACAGTGCGCGCGGGGAGGGGCATCATGGATACCGAGGCAGGCGGCAACGTCTTTACCGTACTACTGGGTGGAATTGTCTGGTTCTTTCAGAACCTTGCGTTGGGTTTTTACAACATCCTCTGGGCCATCACGCACCCGTCCGCATGGCTGGACTGGGTGACCTGGAACAACACACCCGAAGACAAGCTGTCGCTGATGCAGGTCGTCTACTACGGCGGCTCGGTCGAGTTCTTCTTTGCCGTCATGGCCGTTCTGGTCGTGATCACCGGCATCGGCCTGTGGCGCAATTCCTTTATGTGGGGCGTCGTGCGCGGGCTCGAAGGCATGGCCAACACCGTGGGCCGGTTCGCGGCCTGGGCGGGCCTTCTGATGGTGATCCAGCAGATCATCATCGTGTTCATGCAGCGCATCTTTACCCGGCCCGACATCTCCATCGGCTTCGGCATCCCGCTGCAATTCGACATTTCGTGGTTCGCCGAGGAACTGAAACTGTACAATGCCTTGGTCGTCTGTCTTTGCGTCACCTACACGTTCGTGCAGGGCGGCCATGTCCGCGTTGACCTGATCTATTCCGCCGTGTCGCACCGCACCAAGCGGGTGATCGACATGGTCGGCGCACTGATCTTCATGGCGCCGGGCGCCGTGCTGATCTGGATGTACGGCTGGTACTTCCTGTGGCGCCACCTCGTGACACCGAAACCCGCGGCCAGCTGGGACCTTGAACGCGCCGAACGCTCGGCCCGTGCCGTGCGCTGGAACGTCGAAACCATCGGGTTCAGCCCCAACGGCTTTAACGGATACTTCCTGTTCAAGGTGCTGCTGGTGGCCTTTGCGGGGCTCGTCTTCATCCACGCCGTGGCCTTCTTCTACCGCTCCTACCTCGAATGGAAAGAGGGCGAGGAAAGCGCGGGCAAATACCTTGATCGCGACAGCCTCGGCGAAGGCGAAGAAGCCTATGAAGGCACACACTGAACTAGGGGCGGAAAAGAGCAATGTTTGGACTTGATGGCGTAGAGATTGGCCTGATTATCGTCTTTATCTGCCTGTTTGGCGGGATCCTGTCGGGCTTTCCGGTGGCCTTTGCCATCGCGGGGGCAGGGGTCATTTCCTTTGGCATCATCGCGGCACTCGACAGCGCGGGGCTGCTGATTCACCAGGCGATTGACGTCGGCTCGCAGGCGTACCGAGACCTCGTGAACTCCGGCGTCAAACCCGACGCGATATCGCTGTTCCGATACCCGGACCTGCCGCGCATCGAAGAACCGGTGTTCCCGCAAGGCTGGGAAGTCGCGCTCGACCGCAACGTGTCGTTTGTCGTCAACCGCATGAACGAACGCGTTCTGGCGGGTCAGTCGATTGAGACGCTGCTGGCGGTGCTGATGTTCGTCCTGATGGGCATCACGCTGGAACGCTCGAAGATCGCAAACGACCTGCTGACCACCATGGCGCGCGTCTTTGGCCCGCTGCCGGGCGGTCTGGCCGTGTCCATCGTGGTTGTGGGCGCGTTCCTTGCCGCCTCCACCGGCATTGTCGGCGCGACCGTGGTGACCATGGGCCTGCTGGCCCTGCCCACGATGCTGCGCAACAACTACTCGCCCGAGATCGCGACAGGCGTGATCGCCGCGTCGGGTACGCTGGGCCAGATCATTCCGCCCTCCATCGTGATCGTTCTCTTGGGAACGCTCGCGGGGGATCTCTACTCCGCCGCACAGGAAAACCGTGCGCAGCTTGCGGGCTGCACCGACGCGCTGACCTATCTGGGGGAACCTGCGGTGGTCTCTGTCGGCACGCTGTTTCAGGCGGCCCTTGTGCCGGGCATCATGCTGGCACTGCTCTACGCGCTCTACGCCTTCGGCTTTGCGCTCCTGAACCCGGACAAGGCGCCCGCCGTCGAAATGGGCAGCACCAATGCCGAACCCGTGACACGCAGCGAGGCGTTCACATGGTTCCTCGGCGCGCCGATTGCGATCATCGTGGGCACCATCCTGCTGGGCAACCTCAACGTGGTGGGCAGCCAGTCGACCACGGTGTCGTCCTTCTCCGAAGTGGGCGCCACGGCATCGCTGCGCACAAATGTCAGCCCGGAATGCCAGGCGTCGATGATCGAACTGCACGGGCAAGAGGCGTGGGACACCGCCGTCGCTGAACAGGAAGTGATCAGCGCCAGCGGTGCCGCAACCCAGTCCGAGGCGCTCAGCGACGAGCAAATCGCCGAAAACATCGCGGCCAAGGTCGCCGCCGCTGCCCCCATCGGCACCGGCACCGCGATCCTGCTGGTCCTGCTCAGCCTGATCCTGACCACCGCACGCGGCATCTCGCCCAGCCGCGCGCCGCAGCCGCTGATCATCGGCGGCATCGGCGTGGTGCTGGCGATCATGGCCGACATCGCGCTGATCGGCCCGCTCAATTCCGCGGGCTACTACGTGTTCGTGATGGCGATCCCCTTTGCCATGATCATGTACGGCGTCGTCGAAGCGGTGAAGCGCTGCGCACAGAACGAACTGATGCGCGTCGTGTTCCCGCCGCTCATCCTGATCGTGGCGGTGCTTGGGTCGATCCTTGGCGGCATCACCAACCCGACACCGGCGGCAGCGCTCGGGGCAGGGGGCGCGATCATGCTCGCGGCTTACCGCAAGCTCACCGACCAGGACCGCAGCCCCAAGATCATCATCTGGTCTACGCTCGCGATCATCGTGTGCATTCTCGTGGGCGTGAACTTTGATCTGCGCATCAACCAGGACGACGTCAGCTTCCAAAGCTGGGCGGCCTTCTTTGTCAGCTACACGGCGTATCTCTACGCGCTGTTTGGCCTGCTGTTCAGCTGCTACGTGCTTTATACCAGCGGCGTTCTGACCCCGGTGGTGCGCGAGACGGCCAAGGTGACGTCGATGGTCTTCACCATCCTCATCGGCTCGCAGCTTCTGAACCTCGTGCTGATCGCCTTTGGCGGCGAACACTACATCCAGCAGTTTTTGAAAAGCTACGATGACCCGCGGGTGGCGTTTCTGATCGTGATGATCATCCTGTTTGTGCTGGGCTTCGTGCTCGACTTCCTCGAGATCATCTACATCGTGATCCCGATCGTGGGCCCGGTGATCTACGGCGCGCATTTCGACCCGAAATGGGTGACCATCATGATCGCGGTGAACCTGCAGACCTCGTTCCTGACACCGCCCTTTGGCTTTGCGCTGTTCTACTTGCGCGGGGTCGCACCGAAGGAGGTCACGACCGGCCACATCTACCGCGGCATCATCCCGTTCGTGCTGATCCAGGTCGTGGGGCTGGGGCTCTTGTGGTCGTTCCCGGGCATCGTGACCTTTGTGCCGGACCTGATCCCGAACTGATCCGGCAAACCTGTGATCCAAAGGAAAAGGCGGCCCAAGGGCCGCCTTTGCTGTATCTATTTTCAGGAATGAGGGGCGTTGCCCCTCAAACTCCCCAAGGTATTTCCGGCCAGAAGAAACGCTTAGCGCGTCGGGCGCGTATCGGGGAGCGAGATGTTGGCCACCTGTTCGGCAATCGGGTCCGTGGACAGGGGATGGGTGTCCGGGCTGAACTCTTCGGGGCGCTCCATCTTTTGCCAGCGCCCGCCCATGTAGACCTCAAGCCCCGAGAACTTGGACTTGTACCCCATCTTCTGGCTGCCCGGCACCCAGTAGCCCAGATAGACATAAGGCAGCCCGGCCTCGCGCGCGATGGCGATGTGGTCGAGAATCATGAAGGTGCCCAGCGACCGTTTCGGCATGTCCGGCGCATAGAAGCTGTAGACCATGCTCAACCCGTCGCTCAGCACGTCCGTCAGGCTCACACCCACCAGATCGTCGCCCTGCGCGTATTCCACCACGCGGCTGCGGATCGGGGTTTCCTCGATCATCGCGGCAAATTCGAACACGTCCATATCCGCCATGCCGCCATCGGCGTGCCGGCTGTCCAGATAGGTGCGGAACAGGGCATACTGATCCTCAGTCGCCCAGGGCGATGTCGCACGGCGTTCCAGATCGCTGTTGCGGTTCAGCGTGCGGCGCTGCCCCCTGCTGGCCGAAAACGCCGCCACGTCGATGCGCGCCGACAGACAGGCCGAGCATTCCGCACAGGACGGGCGATACAGCACGTTTTGCGACCGGCGGAACCCCTGCTGGCTGAGACTGTTGTTCAGCTTTTCGGCGTTTTCGCCCTGCAACGCAGTGAACAACTTCCTCTCCATCCGCCCGTCAAGATACGGGCAGGGCTGTGGCGCAGTGACGTAGAACTGCGGGGCGAGGGGAAGAGAATGGCGCATCCGCTATCCAGGTTGTTCGCGCAGAGGATAGCAACCTGCGGCTGTGAAACAAGTCGGTTTCGCGCAGTTACGACCTTTGGCGATTGAGCGCTGCTGTCCCAAGCAGCATATCCGTCAGCCCCTGACCCCGGCCCGACATGGCCATCAGGATCACTGAGATCAGTTGGAGCGGGGCGACGGCCCACGAAATCGTGTAGCCCAGCGTGTGCAAAAACGCGGTGCCAAGGTCAAACCGGGCGCCATCCTTGTCGCGAAATTCAATGGCCATCAGGCGCATCCCAAGGGTCGCAGACCCCCCGGCAAGGGTGGCCACGCGGTAGATAAACCCCACCACGCCCATCAGCCCGAGAAAGAAAAACAGGGCCAGAAACGCGGTGAACGGCAGGATCAGCAGGCAGATCGCGGCAATCAGGATCGTGTCGATGATCCACGCAAACAGCCGCTTGGGCGCGACTTCGGCGTAAAACTGCGGTTGGGTGACAGGATCGGCGAGGGACATGGGCACGCTTTCACGAAAAAGCGCCGCGCGCCCGAGAGAGACGCGCAGCGACAGGGGGAAGGATCAGTCTTCGGCTTTGGCCGCTTCGGCGCGTTCGTCCATGAACTGGTCGAACTCGGCCTTGTCCTTGGCCTCGCGCAGCCGCTCGAGGAAGGCCTCGAAATTGTGCTGCTCCTCTTCGAGACGGCGCAACGTGTCCGCCTTATAGGCGTCGAACGCCGAATTACCGGTGGAACGCATGGTTGTCATGGTGCGGCCCATGCGACGGGTGGTGCAGGATTTCGAAAACATGCGTTTGCTCCAGATCATGTAGGCCAGAAGCGCCAGACCAACCGGCCAGAAGAAGATGAACCCAAGGACCATGGCAGCGATCCAGGCGCCTTTGCCCCGCTCGTCGAGCCAACGCTCGCTCCGGGTCAACCAACTGCCCTGCATTTGGGTGCCGGTCGCGGAGGTGGACATGGTCGTCATTTCATTCCCTTTCAAAAGAGGGGCCACTGATATGCGCAGGCCCCGGTTACGGATGTGAATGTCTTTCACATCACCAAGATGGGGGGACCTGCGCGGCCGCGCAAGGGGGAATGTGAAAGATTTTTACATATTTCGCGATTACGCTGTGAAATCAGCATTTTGCGCGTTTGAGATTCGCAATAATTCCGGTGGCGTGGCGCGGAAAACATGATGCGGCGTGCCGGCTGCGGCCCAAATCACGTCGAAATCCGCCAGACGCGGGTCGACAAAGGCGCGGATCGGATTGAGATGCCCGACAGGCGACACACCCCCGATGGCAAACCCGGTCTGCGCGCGGATCAGCGCTGCATCGGCTTTGCCCAGCGGTTCGCCCGCAACCGCCGCCGCCTTGGCCGGGTCCACGCGATTGCCGCCTGCGGTGATGAACAGAATGGCCGCGCCGCTGTGTTCGCCGCGAAAGATGATGGATTTTGCGATCTGATCTACCGCACATCCCAACGCCGCCGCCGCATCCGCTGCGGTGCGTGCCAATGGGGTTTCGACGATCTCGGTTTCGATCGCGGCGGCCGCGAGGGCGGTGCGCACGCGTTTCAGGCTTTTGCTCATGATGCGGCACACTAGACGCATCGCGACCGGGCACAAGGGCCGCGAACGGGCCGCAAATGGATCATTGACGCGCGCGGCGTGGCAATCAAAACAGGGACATGTCGCTGATTTCCGACCTCAAGATCCTGCCGCGCCCGTTCCAGCCTGACATCGGGCGGGATGTCGTGGCCGCGTTGGATATCGACGACGGCGTGGCGCGCGACTTCCTGACCGGGGTGGCGGGATGCTCGCCCTATCTGGCCGGGTTGATCGCGAAAGAGGCGGACTGGCTGCCCGACGCATTGCTGGACCCGGACGCGTCGCTTGCAGCGGCGCTGGCTGCACCCACGGCGGACGAGATCGGGCTTGCCCTGCGCCAAGCCAAGCGTCGCGTGGCCCTGCTCACCGCACTGGCGGATCTCGGTGGTGTCTGGACGCTTGAACAGGTGACAAGCGCGCTCACCCGGCTGGCCGACATGGCCTGCGACGTGGCGCTGACCGCCGGGATCGACATGCAGCGCAAGCGCGGCAAGCTGCCCGACTTTGACCCCGGCGTGTTTGTGCTGGCCATGGGCAAGATGGGCGCGGACGAGCTGAACTATTCCTCCGATATCGACCTGATCTGCCTGTTTGACGAAACCCGCCACGACCCCGATGACTACCCGGCCATCCGCTCGGCATTGGTGCGCGCGGTCAAGCACATGTGCGCCACGCTCAGCGACAACACCGCCGATGGCTACGTGTTCCGCACCGATCTGCGGCTGCGCCCCGATCCGTCGGTCACGCCCGTGGTCATGGCGGCGGGCGCGGCAGAACGGTATTACGAAAGCCTCGGCCGCACATGGGAGCGTGCGGCTTACATCAAGGCGCGCGTGGCCGCGGGCGACGTCGCCGCGGGTGCGGCCTTCCTCTCCGAACTCAAACCGTTTGTCTGGCGCAAGCATCTGGACTTCGCCGCCGTGCAGGACGCCCACGACATGCGGCTGGCGATCCGGGCCCACAAGGGGACGGGCGGGCCGATCACGCTGCCGGGGCACAACATGAAACTCGGCCGTGGCGGCATCCGCGAGATCGAGTTTTTCACCCAGACCCGCCAACTGATCGCGGGCGGGCGCGACCGCAGCTTGCGCGTGCGCGGCACCGTGGACGGGCTTGCCGCGCTGGCCGCACGGGACTGGATCACGCCCACGCTCGCTGACCGGCTGACCGATCACTACCGCTTTGCCCGCACCATCGAACACCGCCTGCAGATGGTGCAGGACGCCCAGACCCACAGCCTGCCCACCAGCGACGAAGGCTTTGCGCGCCTTGCCGCCATGATGGACACCGACGTCGACGCGCTGCAATCGACCCTGCGCTCGCGCCTGTCCGAGGTGCACACCGAAACCGAAGGCTTCTTTGCCCCCGCCCGCGCCGAAACGCCGCCCGCACAAATGGACGCGGCCATGCAGGCGCGCTGGCGCAGCTACCCGGCGCTGCGCTCGGCACGGGGGGCCGCACTCTTTGACCGGATCGAACCGATGCTCATGGCGCGCCTCAGCGCCGCCGCGCGCCCGGCCGAGGCGCTGGCCGCCTTTGACGGGTTCCTCGCGGGGCTGCCCGCGGGCGTCCAGCTGTTCTCCCTGTTCGAGGCGAACCCCGCACTGGTCGACCTGCTGGTCGACATCGTTGCGACATCGCCCGCGCTCGCGGCCTACCTGTCCCGCAATGCCCAAGTGCTCGACGCGGTTCTGGGCGGGCAGTTCTTTGCCCCGTTGCCGCCCGCGGATGACCTGCAGGCCGAGGCGCGCGCCGCCATGCACGGCCTCGACTACGAGGCCAGCCTCGATGCCATCCGCGTCTGGGCCAAGGAACAGCACTTTCGCATCGGCGTGCACCTGCTGCGCGACCTGACCGACGCCCCACACGGCGCCGAACACTACGCAGCGCTGGCCGAGGCCTGCGTGGCCGCCCTCGTGCCCGTGGTCACAGCCCAGTTTGCACGCCGCCACGGCCCGCCGCCGGGCCATGGGCCTGCAGTGCTCGGAATGGGATCGCTCGGGGCCGCGCGCCTGACCGCCAGTTCCGATCTCGACCTGATCGTGGTCTACGATGCCGCAGGGGTCGAGATGTCCGATGGCGCCAAACCGCTGGCCAGCCGCACCTACTATGCCCGCTGGACACAGGCGCTGGTCACCGCCCTGACCGCGCCCACCGCACAGGGGCGCCTCTACGAGACGGACATGCGCCTGCGCCCCTCGGGCAATCAGGGGCCGGTGGCCACGTCCTGGCAGTCGTTCCAAAGCTATCAGCGCGACGAGGCATGGCTCTGGGAACATCTGGCCCTGACCCGCGCGCGCCCCATCGCCGGATCCGACGCGCTCTGCCGCAGGGTCGACGGCCTGCGCGCCGAAATCATCGCCAAACCCCGCGACACCGGCGCGGTGATCGAAGAACTGGCACAGATGCGCGCCCGCATCGCCGCGGCCAAGGCCCCCGCAGGCCCGTGGGATGCCAAGGTCGGGCCGGGCCGGATGCAGGATATCGAACTGCTGGCACAGGCCGGCGCACTCTTGGCGGGCAGGCCGGTGCGCGATGTGGACAGCGGCCTCGACGCAGCCGCTCAGGCGGGGCTGGTCACGCCCGGTGCCGCCAAAACGCTGCGCACCGTCTATGGCCGTGCCTTCGCCGTCCAGATGGCCTCGCGCCTGCTCAGCACCGGTCCCATCGACATCGACACCGTCGGCAAGGGCGGCCACGCCATCCTGTCGCGCGCCGCAGGCACAGACACGGTCGAGGCAGGGCAAAAACAGCTTGAAACCGACTATGCCAAGGCGGCACAGATCATCAACGCGGCCGTAAAGCCCGAAACCGACTAGGCCCCAAACAAAAGGTGTGCGGGATGCGCAAGACAAGCCACGCTGAAGACCCCAAGGGGCTGATCTACGAGGCATACCGGATCGACGGGATCACCAAACCCGATTGCCGGACCATCTTCCTCGATTGGGCGCTCAGCCTGCCTGCGGAGCTGACGCAAGAAGCCGCACTTATGGCGCTGCTCCAGCGCTATGCCGGGGTGCATCCCGACCACCCCATGACCGAGGTATTGCGCGAAGGCGCCGCCACCGCAGACGCCCCGAAACGCCGCGGCGGCTGGCGTGGCAGGCGCTCCGGGACCGGTGCCGCGGACTGAGCGCGACACAAAACAATCCCGCGATCCCCGCAAATTTGTCTCAAATTCGCCCCATTCTGCGGCGATTCTGCTCGCATGACGTGAGGTGGCACCAGACCACCAAGATCCCGATTGGAGACAGGACATGACACGCGTGAAGATCGCACTTTTATTGCTGCTGGGCGGGCTGGTTTCGGCCTGCGGCACGACAAATGTCGCAACGCGCAACGCCCCCTTTGAACCCGCGCCCCTCAGCGCGGCTGTCGACGTGCCCGCAGGCTATGAGACGCTGGACACCGCGCCCGCGGACACTGCCGCCGCGTCGCTGCCGCAGGTGAACGTGGGCAAGATCAACGTGGTTGTGCCCACGGCCCTCAAGGTGTCCGAAGCCAACAGCTACCTGCCCAAAGGCGACATCGTCTGGCGCGGTGACCCGATCGGTGACCGTCACGCACAGGTGGCCGCGATCTTTGAAACCGCGATGCAGCGCGGGACCGCCGCGCTCGACGGCGCACAGCACGTGACGCTGGACATCGTGGTCAAGCGCTTCCACGCGCTCAGCGAAAAGGCCCGCTATACCGTGGGCGGCGTGCACAACATCACTTTTGACCTGACCCTGCGCGACGCCGCCACCGGCGCGCCGATCATGCCCAGCCGCGAGGTCCGCGCGGATCTCGATGCCCTGGGCGGCAGCGTGGCCATCCACGCCGACAGCATCGGCCAGACGCAAAAGGTGCGCATCACCGACCACCTCGCCGAAGTGATCCGTCAGGAACTGACCCAAGAGGGCGGTTTCGAAAACCCGCGGCTCGGACTGCTGCAAAGCATGAACGAGGCAAGTTGACCTTTCGCATCTGACCGCAACAGCTTAGAGGAGGGCGCCATGACAGCGCCCTCTTTTGCATTGCCGCAGGTCCGGCTTCGTCCCAAGGCCGATGCCCGCCGCATCCGTCACGGCCATCCATGGGCCTATGCCACAGACGTGGTGACCGACCGCCGGTCGCGCGGGCTTGCGCCCGGATCGCTCGCCGTGCTCGTTGATGATGCCCGTGCGCCGCTGGCGCTGGTGGCCGTGAACCCGGCCTCCCGTATCTTTGCCCGCGTTCTCGATCGCGACGTGACGGCTGCGATTGATCAGGCCTGGTTCGAACGGCACCTGCACCGCGCGCTTGGCTTGCGCGACACGCTCTATGACGCGCCGTTCTACCGCCTGATCCACGCCGAAGCGGACGGGCTGCCCGGTGTCGTGATTGACCGCTTCGGTGACACGCTGGTGGTCCAGCCCAACGCCGCATGGGCCGAGGAACGGCTCGACCCCCTCGTGGCCGCCGCCGTGCAGGTGACAGGGGCCCGCGTCGTGATCAAAAGCGCCTCGGGCCGGGCGCGCAGCCTCGAAGGGCTGGATGATGTGTCGGGCGTTCTGGTGGGCACCGCGCCCGACGCGCCCATCCCCGTGCCCATGAACGGCGCGACCTACATGGCCGACGTGATGGGCGGACAGAAAACCGGCCTCTTCTTTGACCAACGCCCCAACC
Source organism: Pseudomonadota bacterium (assembly GCA_038530495.1). Lineage (GTDB taxonomy): Bacteria > Pseudomonadota > Alphaproteobacteria > Rhodobacterales > Rhodobacteraceae > Tateyamaria. Next base: position 13,313 of record JBCBCR010000016.1, read on the forward strand.
ACGCCTTCGCGCAGCGCTTTGCCCACGGGGCGCGCGTGCTTGACGTGTTTTCCCATGTGGGCGGCTTTGGTCTTGCGGCCCTCGCGGGCGGTGCGCAGCACGTGACCGCGGTCGATGGATCGGCGGCGGCCCTTGCGCTCGCGTCCGACGGGGCGGCGCACATGGGGGCTGCAGACCGGTTTGACACCCGCAAAGGCGACGCGTTCGACGTGCTCGCCGCCCTCGGCGGCGAAGGCGCGCGCTTTGACATGGTGATCTGCGATCCGCCCGCCTTTGCGCCCGCCAAACCCGCGCTCGAGGCGGGCCTGCGCGCCTATGAACGCGTCGCACGGCTGGCCGCGCCACTGGTGGCGCCGGGCGGTATCCTCGGGCTGTGCAGCTGCTCACACGCCGCCGATCTGGCCAAGTTCCGCGCCGCCTGCGTCCGCGGCATGGGCAAGGCGGGCAGGGCGCCCGTTCTGCTGCATACGGGCTTTGCCGGACCGGACCATCCGCAACTGCCGCAACTGGCCGAAAGCGGCTACCTCAAGGCGCTGTTCTTCCGGCTATGAAGGTGCTGATCGACGCCAACGTGCTCTATCCCACCGTGATGCGCGAGATGGTGCTGGGCGTGGCGCGCGCCGGTCTGTTCCAACCGCTCTGGAGCGCGCGCATCCTCGAGGAATGGGCCCGCGCCGCCGCCCGCCTTGGCCCCGCGGACGAGGCACAGGCGCGCGGCGACATTGCACGCCTTGGCGCCCACTGGCCGCGCGCGACGGTGACATACCCGCCCGAGCTTGAGGCGCGGCTGTGGCTGCCCGATGCCAACGACGTCCACGTGCTCGCCGCCGCCATCCACGGATCGGCAGATGTCATCATGACGATGAACAAGCGCGACTTTCCCGGCCATATCCTCGCCGAAGAAGGGCTGTCGCGCGTCGATCCCGACGCATACCTCACCCGCTGCGCCGACACCCACCCCGACGCGGTGCAGTCCGTCGGCACCGCCGTTCTGGACGAGGCGCGCAGGCTTTCCGGGCAAGACTGGCAGATCCGCCCGCTGATGAAAAAGGCGCGCCTGCCGCGGCTGGGAAAATGGCTGGACCGCGCCGGATAGCCTAACTGACCAACCCGTCCAGCGCCTGATCATATTGCTTGATCACCGACGTGTTCAGCTTCAGCACCTTCGCGATCGCCGCCGTGTCCACCGGCTCTCCCACCAGCACCGCGCGCAGCGTCGGGGTCACCTTGCCCCAGATCAGCGCCGCGGTGCGGTAATTCCGGGCGATGCGCGCATTGGCAGGCGGCGGGGTGGTGCCATCGCCATGGGCGAGCCTTTCGGTGGTCGCCTCTATCTCCTGCAAGGTGGCGCGCAGCCGGTCGGCCATCGCCGCCCCACCCAAGCCAAAGGACAGAAAACACGCCTGTCGCACGGCGCGTTGCGTCAACATCTGCTGGTGACCCGTCAATCGAAAGGCCCGCAACCTGTCCCGCGCAATGCCCTGTCCCGCATCGGATTTCGCAAATTCGGAGGTCAGCGCAACGGCAGTCGTGATCATGTCGTCATTGCCGTTCAGGATCTGCCGGATCACGACGCTGTGCAAATCTCCCGCCACGATCTGGCGCAGGGCAGGGGCGTAGCCCGACCAGACATCCCGCGCCCATGTCAGGCTGCCCGCGTGCCTGTCATCGGTCAACGCGTTAAGGCCCAGACACGGATGCCCGTCCTGAAACGCCGTGAGGATCGTGTCATACCGGTCCAAAAGGTCAATCGCCTTGGCCGATTGCCGGGACCTGTCCACCCCACCCATCGCAAAACACGCCGATGCCGTCATCGTCTCCACGAGCGCCGCCTGACGCACGGCCAGCGACAACCGCACCGGCCCGTCACCGCTGGCCACCGCGACAGTCGCGGGAAGGGTCAGGGCGCAGAAAAGGCTGAAGACAGCAAAAAGACGCATGGGCAGGCACACCGACAGGGTCGTTCCGGCGCTGCATACGTCCCGTATGTTACCAGAGGTTTAAGACGGGCTGTCCAGCAGCCACCGGTCTTCCAGCTTGCGCAAGGCCGCGATACGCTCTTCGGTCTTGGGGTGGCTCAACAGCCACGCAGGTGCCGCCCCCGCGCGGCTCTGCGTCAATTCCTCAAGCTTTTCGAACATCGAAATCTGCGGTTTCACGCCAATGCCAGCCTTGGTCAATAGGGCGGCGGCATAGGCGTCCGCCTCGTATTCATCCTTGCGCGACAGCCGCGCGGCCAGCAGGCTGGTCAGGATATTGGCAATCCAAACGCCCACCCCCGGAATGAACCGCGACAGCACCATGGCAAGTGCCGTGCGCAGCGCGTTCTGCCCGGAAAAGTCGATCATGCGCCGCCGACTGTGCCCCAGCGCCACGTGCCCCAGCTCATGCGCGATCACCGACGCCAGTTCTGCCGCCGACACCTCGCCCGCCCGAAACTTGTTGTAAAACCCGCGCGTGATGAAAATCCGCCCGTCCGGGGCGGCCAGCCCGTTCACCGGCTCGATCTCGTAGATGTGCACGCGGATTTTCGGCAACTCCAACGCTGCCGCCATCTGGTCGCACATCTGGCGCAACATCGGATCGGCCAGTTCGGTGGACCGCTCGTCCAGCTCCTTGGCCGTCCGCCACGCCGAAAACCGATACATCACAAGCCCATAGATCAGGGCCAGCAGAATGGGGGCAAATTTGATCATGACGGAAATATGGGTGCGTGCCCTGCATGAGGCAAGCGTTTCGCGGCGCGTTAAACTGTCCAGCGCACGGGCAGGGTCAGCGGCCCGCGAAACGCCCACCCGGCAAAGGGCACATCGCCCGTGATCTCAAGGTCACTGAACCGGTCAAACAGCATCGGCAGGGCGTATCCGGCGATCAGCGTTCTGGACGCTGCAGCCCCCGCACAGAAATGCGGCCCCGCGCCAAACGCGATGGCCGCGCGCGTGTCGCGGGTCAGGTCAAACCGGTCAGCACGATCAAAATGCTCCTCGTCCCGGCAGCCCGATCCGAACATCAAAAACACCAGATCATCCGGCGCAAAGGTCACGCCGCAGGTGGTGTCGGATGCAGCCACCCGGCGCGGCGACATGCCGATGGGCGCGATCCAGCGCACATATTCGGCGAACGCGTCGTCATAGCTGGCCGCACCTTCCCGGATGCGCGCATGCTGGTCGGGATGGGTCAGCAGCGCCCACACCGTGCCCGCAATCGCATCGCGCGGCTCGTTCTGCCCGCCGCCGATAATCACGCGCACATTGCCCGCAATCTCGTCCACGCTCAGCCCCGCCTGATCAAAGACCGAGATGATCGACAGGTCCGGCTTGGCGCGCAAGGCGGGCAGGCGGTCCTCGATCAACGCAAGCACCTGCGCTGCGGCTGCGGTGCCACGGGCGCGGATGTCGGGGTCACGCTGGTAATTGGCGGCCTCGTCCAGCATCGCCTGGCTGGCGGCATCCATGTCCGCGGCCTCCATGTTCAAAAGCCCGGTCATGTGCCGCAACGCGTCGGCGGCGACGGGCATGGCGTAATCCTTGACCAGATCGCACGCGCCCGCGGGCTGCAACCGGTCCAGATGGCCCTGCACGATCCCGCGAAACTGCTCGGACAGCACATCGCGCACCGTCCGCGGGCTCAGCGCGGGAAACAGCGCCTTGCGCTCGCGCTGATGCGCCGCCCCGTCCTTGCGCATCATGTTCGGCCCCATCACCTGCGTCAGCAGCCCACCGGGCTGGTCGCTGGAAAACACCTCCACCCGCTTTTCCTCGCGAAAGATATCATCGCGCCGCGTGATCAGCGTGGCACCCAGTTCCGGCACGAAACACACCGGCGCGTCGCGCCGCATCTCGGCCAGTGTGGGGTAGGGATCAGCGTGGAACGCGCCCGCGTCGATATCAAAGACCGGCGCGTCCGACATGGCCTAGCGCGTCAGCGCCTTCATCCCGCGCCCCAACCCTTCGAGGGTCATGGGCACCATCGCATCAGCGCCAAAGATCTCTTGGATCATCCCGATCGAATGGGTGTAGCCCCAGTATTTCTCTGGCACCGGGTTGATCCACAGGTGCGACACCCACTGATCCCGCGCGCGCTCCAGCCAGACCTGCCCGCTTTCGGCGTTCCAGTGTTCATTCGCCCCACCGGGATAGGCGATCTCATAGGGCGACATGCTGGCGTCGCCCACAAAGATGCACTTGTAGTCGGGCCCATAGGTCCGCAGCACCTCGTGCGTCGACAGCTGCGCATCCCAGCGCCGCCGGTTGTCCCGCCAGACGCCCTCGTACAGGCAATTGTGGAAATAGAAGTATTCCAGATGCTTGAACTCGGCGCGCGCGGCGGAAAACAGCTCTTCGACCACCTTGATATGCGGGTCCATGCTGCCGCCCACGTCCAGAAACAGCAGCACCTTGACCGCATTGCGCCGCTCGGGCCGGGTCTTGACGTCCAGATACCCGTGCTCTGCCGTGGCCCGGATCGTCCCGTTCAGGTCCAGCTCCTCCGCCGCCCCATCCCGCGCCCAGCGACGCAGGCGTTTCAGCGCCACCTTGATGTTGCGCGTGCCCAGCTCGACCGTGTCATCAAGGTTCTTGAATTCCCGCTTGTCCCACACCTTGACCGCACGCCCGTGACGGCTTTCCTTCTGGCCGATGCGCACGCCCTCGGGATTGTAGCCATAGGCCCCAAAAGGCGAAGTGCCGGCGGTCCCGATCCACTTGTTGCCGCCCTGATGCCGGCCCTTCTGCTCCTCAAGCCGCTGCTTCAGCGTCTCCATCAGCTTGTCGAACCCGCCCATGGCCTCGATCTCGGCGCGCTCTTCCTCGGACAGGTGCTTTTCGGCCATCTTGGTCAGCCAGTCAGCGGGGATGTCCACCGCCTCCAGCACCTGATCCAGGCTGATCGCCTCCAGCCCCTCGAACGCCGCCGCAAAGGCGCGGTCGAACTTGTCGATGTTGCGCTCGTCCTTCACGAGGCTCAGCCGCGCCAGATAATAGAACGTCTCAACGTCATAGGTCGCAAGCCCCGCCTGCAACCCCTCCAGAAAGCTCAGAAATTCGCGCAGCGACACCGGAACCTTCGAGGCGCGCAGATGCTCGAAGAACGGCAGGAACATCAGCCAAACACGCCGTTGCGATGCAGCACGATCGTGGTCAACAGACCCAGCAGGCCAAAGGCGATGCCATACACAACCGCGTATTGCGCAATGTCCGCCGTCGCACCGCCGCGCTTTTTCGCGGTAAAACCACCGATCAGGCCGCCGATCAGGGCTGCGGGTATGTAGATCATCGTGGCGCCTTTTCTTCGAGTTTCCCGAAACCTAGGGCGCGGCGATTATCCCTTCAACGGGCTCAGGGATGAGATTTCCCGCAGCTTGGCACGCACCGCCCAATCCGAGCCGAACCCGTACCGTGCCCAGCCAAGGCTGTCCAGTCGCACGGTCTGCGCCTCGGCCGTCCGGCCCTGCAGATCGAGCGCCTCGGCGCGCAACAAGAGCAGTGTCGACAACAGGGCGGCATTCTCGCTCTGGGCCGCCTCGTCGATGTGACGGGCAAGGATGGTCATCGCCTGATCCCCATCGCCATTGGTTATGGCATAGGCGGCCAGTTGCGTCGCCACATAGGCCCGGTGCAGCGACGCACCGGGGGTCGCGGCATAGTATTGGTCAGCGGCACGGAAATGCGTCTGCGCCGCATGGGGGTCTGCACTCAGCAGCAACCGGCCACTGGCATAATGCGCAAAGGCACGGCGGTGATCGCGCCAGCCCATCGCCTTGGCGATCTCCAGCGCGCGGGCGGCGGCCGCACGGCGTTGGCTGGCATTCGCACCGGGGCCAAGCGCAGTCTGCACCGCCTCGCTCCACGCCCGCGGCGTGCGGGTGGCAAAATTGGCGGGCAATTGCTGTCCCTTGGGATTGATGCGGGCAAAGATGCCGGGCAGGCGTTGTGCCACCTCGCCCCGGCTCATCCCCGATCGCAGCTCGGGCGCGTAATACGCCCTGAGCATCATCATATCAAAGCCGGTCAAAACCGTGTGCACGTTGTCGTCGTTAAAGACGCTGTCGGGCAACCGGTAAAGGTCATTCAGTGGCCCGATGGCCTGCGCCAGTTCCTCGTGCAGGCAGTCGCGCACCTCTTGCGGGCTTGCGTCATTGGGCAGGAAAATCGCCAACCGATCCCGCTTGCGCAGCGCCGACCAGCTGGTGCGCGGCGTGCGGCGGTTGGGCTTGTACTCGGAAATGGTCGTGATGTTGGGCACCACGAAACAGGCCGCGTGGGGCAGGGCGCGACGGATCTGCGCGCGGCTCACCGCCTCGATGGTGATGTTGGCCGCACTCTCGGGGGCTGCCTCGTAGATGTCGATCTCGGCTTCGGTCCGCAACCGGTGCATCAGGCGCCGCAGATCGGTGCCCAGCGATGGCGGCGGCGCGCCGGTCACCCGCACGCTGATCGGCCCTTCGAACCGGGTGAACACCGGCAACTCGCGGCCCGATTCCAGCTGAAAACTCAACTCGATGAAATCAAGGGCAAGGTCATTGTTGGACTTCAACGGCGCATCGGGGCGCGGCGCGCCAAAGGTTTTCATGGGCGGCAAATCGCCCGCCTGCGGCAGCGCGCGCGTCGGGGTGTCACCGGGGGTGACAGGCACACATGCGTTCAGGAGCAGAACAAAGGGCAGAACGAAACGGCGCATCCCTTACCCCTGTCCAAGACCAACCTGCGCCCCGGCAAGGGCGCTCATGCTGCTCAGGACACTGCCGGCGATCAAGCCAGGCAAGCTGGTAGGGGAATAGGAACGGATGAAATCAGCGCGCAGATCGGCCATGCGGGCACGATCCATCGACGTGGAAAAGCGCACATTGCGCGCATAGAAACGGGTCATTTTATACTGCCTGCCTGCTTTTTAGCATATTGGATGCGGGCGTTTTCGCCTCTCATCACGGTGAGGATATGGAGCATTTTAGACAAAAGAAAGAAAAATTATCCACAACGCGGCAGAGTTGGGGCAGCCCAATCCGATTGTGGCCAAAATGCACGCCACGGGGGGCATCAGGCTTGCGGGCAAGCCCCGCGCCGTGGTCAGATCACGGCAGGGCGCTGTCCGGCAGGCCGCCGGGACACGTCAGGGCCGCAAGGGGGATGGACGATGACTACACGCTACATGACCGCCGAGGAATACGCCGCACTCAGTGACGAGGCGCTCTATGTCATGAAAATGTCCGGGGACGAGGTGGTGATCGTCGACGATCCCGCAAACGCCGCCGCCCCGTCAGAACCCAGCGCTCAGGATCACGTGCCCGACGTCTCCTTTTCCTTCACGCCTACGTCCGGGAAACAGGCGACACCCGTCAGCGCGGTCCCCGAACAGCCCGCGCCGCCAGCCGCCGCACCCACGCCGCCGCCAGCCGCTGCTCAGCCCACAGCCTCCGGCGACATGCAAATGGCCCTGCTGCAAAAGATGGTCACGCTGCAACAACAGACCCTTTCCGAGATTGCCGCCCTGCGCACCGAGCTGACCCAGATCGCCGTGCGCATCGACGGTCCCGCGCCCGTGGCAGAGGAGGACGGCGACGCCGTCGAACAGTTGCAACAGATGATGCAGGCGCTTGATGCCGAGATCGCCAAACAGACCGGTGGCGACGGCTCGACGTGACAAGGTAAACGCCGGGTTAATTGGCTTGGGGCAATGGTTAACGCGGGAAAGGCGTTAACCAGAGATTACCGCGCGCCGCAGGGGTGTTTTGTACAAAACAGGGGTCGTTTTGAACAATTCGCCGAAAACCGGCGAAATGGGCAGGAATTGGCCGGTCCAAATTGTACAAAACACCGGCCGTTTTGAACGTTTTCGCCCCGCGCGCCCACCGTACGGTGCGTTAACGCTGTCCCCGCGCCATAAACGCCAACCGCTCAAACAGGTGCACATCCTGCTCGTTCTTCAGAAGCGCACCGTGCAATTTCGGCAGCGCATTCGCCCCGTCCCGCTTCAAATCTTCCGCATCCAGATCCTCCGCCAACAGCAACTTCAGCCAGTCCAGAACCTCCGAGGTCGACGGCTTTTTCTTCAGCCCCTGCTGGTCGCGGATCTCGTAAAACTGCGTCAGCGCCGTGGTCAGCAGCTTCTCCTTGATGCCCGGATGATGCACCTCGACAATCGCCTTGAGCGTGTCCATGTCGGGAAACTGGATGTAGTGAAAGAAACACCGCCGCAGGAACGCGTCGGGCAATTCTTTTTCGTTGTTCGACGTGATGATGACGACAGGGCGGTGGCGCGCCTGGATCGTCTCGCCGGTCTCGTAGACAAAGAACTCCATCTTATCAAGCTCTTGCAGCAGGTCGTTGGGGAACTCGATGTCGGCCTTGTCGATCTCGTCGATCAGCAGAACAACCTTTTCGCCCGCCTCGAACGCCTCCCACAGCTTGCCCTTGCGGATGTAATTGGACACGTCGTGCACACGGTCCTCGCCCAACTGGCTGTCGCGCAAACGGCTGACGGCATCGTATTCATACAGCCCCTGCTGCGCCCGCGTCGTGGACTTGATGTTCCACTCGATCAACCGCAGCCCCAAGGCGCTGGCCACCTGCTTGGCCAGTTCCGTCTTGCCCGTGCCCGGCTCGCCCTTGACCAGCAAAGGCCGCTCCAACGTGACGGCCGCGTTAACCGCTATCGTCAGATCATCGGTTGCGACATAGGACTCAGTGCCCTGAAATTTCATGTTCTATCACCTTGTTAGCTGGCTGCAGTTGATTTGCCACATGTTTGAGCGCCCCGCGGTTTATTAACCAAACTGGCGCAGGATTGTGTAGTGACAATCCTTTCTACGTTAGATAGATCGTGCGCAGGGAACACGCGGGGCAACGTATCGGAGTTTTTGATGACGTCCATGGCCAACGCAAGCCGCATGGAGGGGAAGCCTATGAAGCAGGAAGTATTTTTGCCGGATGACTACCGCCCGGCCGAAGACGAACCGTTCATGAACGACCGGCAGATCGAGTATTTTCGTCGCAAGCTGCTGACATGGAAGATGGAATTGCTGGCGGGCAGCCGCGACACCATCGAAGGACTGCAGGACGGAACCCGGAATATCCCCGACGTCGCCGACCGCGCGTCCGAGGAAACCGACCGCGCGCTTGAATTGCGCACCCGGGATCGTCAGCGCAAGCTGGTGGCCAAGATCGACTCCGCGCTGCGCCGCATCGACGAAGGTGAATACGGGTACTGCATTGTGACGGGCGAACCCATCTCGCTCAAACGTCTCGACGCCCGCCCGATCGCCACCATGAGCCTTGAGGCGCAAGAGCGCCACGAGCGCCGGGAAAAGGTACACCGCGACGACTGAACCCGTCCGACACTCCAAAGACCAAAGGCACGCCACGCAGCGTGCCTTTTTCTTTTGAACCAAGCGGTTGGCCGGAAAATTAGACCGTGCGGCGCAGCGCAGCGACCCAGATCAAGGCCAGCGCCAGCGACACGACCATGTTCCACCCCGCCATGCTCAGCCCGGCAAATTGCCACGCGATCTCGTCGCACCGGACCAGCGGTGCCGCCATGATCTGATCGAACAGATCCCCGGTGCCCATGCCGCCGATGTCTTGCGCCGAACACGTCGCGGGTCCGTCCCACCACGCCTGTTCCACGCCGACATGATACCCGCCGATGCCCGCAGTGATCAGCGCGGCAAGGCCGCCAAGAGCGATGATTGCCCGCAAGGGCAGGAAGAGCGCCACAGCACCAAGCGCCACCGCTGCGACATGCGGATACCGCTGCCAGATGCACATCTTGCACGGTGCGAGCCCACCGAGATGCTGAAATGCAAATGCCCCCAGCAACAGCGCCGCCGATCCGCCAGCGGCCACCAAAATCAAATGCCGCTGTCTCATAGCTGCGTGACCACCCAAAATCCTCCGACCAGCAACACCACAAACGCCGTGAACACCAAACCAAGGCGCCGTTCGATAAAGTCGCGCACTGGTGTGCCGAATTTGTAAAGCAGTGCCGCGACAATAAAAAACCGCAATCCGCGAGCCAGAATGGACGTGACGACAAAGGTCATCAGCGGCATGCCCGTCCAGCCCGACATAATGGTGATCACCTTGTAGGGAAACGGTGTTATGCCCGCGGTCAGCACGGCCCAGAACCCCAGATCGTTGAACCGCGTGTTGAACGCGGCAATCGCATCCGCCTTGCCCAGGGCAAGCAGGATGGGCTGGCCCACGGCCTCGAATGCCAACGCGCCGATCCCGTAGCCGGCCAGACCGCCCAGCACCGATGAGACAAGGCACACACCCGCGATCAGCCACGCGCGATGCGGTGCGGCAAGGATCATGGGGATCATCAAAACGTCTGGCGGGATCGGGAAAATCGAGCTTTCGATAAACGCGACAAAGGCCAGCACCCACAGCGCGCGCGGATGGTCGGCCCAGGCCATGGTCCAATCGTAAAGCCGTCGTATCATGCGCCACGGCAGACCATGGTGTCGGGGGCGGGTCAAGTCGCTTTGCGCTTGCTCCGCTTGCGCGGCATCGCTAGACGTCATCACCGAAGCCCAAGTGGCGGAATGGTAGACGCAGGGGATTCAAAATCCCCCGCCTTTGCGGGCGTGCCGGTTCGAGCCCGGCCTTGGGTACCACGGCTTCAGACACTGTAATGCGTGCGCTGTGCGCGGTGACGATCTCGACAATCCTGAATTGTGGCAAACCGCAGGCATACTGGCCTTTCGTGCCCGCGCCCTCACTCAAGTTTACCAAAAATCGATTCGAAAAATGTGGCCGATAATCTGCTGCTCACGCGCCAATTTCGAATGGGCACCGCAATTGATGCCAAAATGTGAACAGGCCCGCCGCACCTGTGGCGGCACTGTGGCAGGGACCCGGAATGGTTAACTGTTTCCGCATTGGAAACCGGCACGAGAACGAGTGATATTGCCGTTTTCACTTGTTTCTTTCACTTCGCGCGCCGAGATGCCCGCATGGCGGGAATGCATGCCCGCGCGTATTGCCACTTCGAGTTGAGAATTGTTCACGATTACAGTGATAAACACACGGTACCGAATGCTCAGCGCCGACGCTTTTCGGGTAATTTTCCCTTTTTTTGCCTCAATCTAAGCCGTAAAACCGTACCTGCCCAACTGGGGGGCGATGTTTGCAGGTCACGGGGGCGACCGCACGAAACGCATCTGACGGATGCGGAAGCTGTGCCGGGTCGCGGGACGAGAGTCCGTGATAGATGGTGCTTGCTGCGCGAGGCGCAGCTGGTACCTTTGCCATGTCTTCCTTCAGTCAGAGCCAAGCGTGCGGTTGCCCCAGTCTGCCGCGTCGCGCTCAGCCAGGGTTTTGCTTTGTGAGGGCCGTGTTGGCCGTACTGGAGATGAAGATGAAAACGACCTGGATACACGCACCAGCGCTCGCCCACGGACCGGCCCGGATCGTACACGCGGGCGCGCAGTCCTTTGTTTGCGGTCCGGCTGTTGCGTCCGTCGCACGGCTTGCATCTTCGCTCTCGGCTCCGGCCAACCGCACTCACGCACCGCTCTACGGCTTGATTACCGGTGGCGCACGCGCCGCCACCAACTGCCATTCCACCGCCCATGCGGCACCCACCCACCAGAACGGTCGCTAAGGCGCCGCATCGGATACGGAATACCAGGAGATAAAAATGGCTGACAATTTCAACGATCCTTTCGCACAAAACCTGATCGGGCTCTGGGATTTTCTGAACAGCGACCCCAATGGCGACACTGGCCTTGCCGATGGCATCGCACAGGATGGCACGCCGGAGCACGGGGCAAGCATTTCGGGTGGGCGCCTGCACCTTGACGGGCAAAACGACCGCTTTGACGTCGAGGGCAATAACGGGCCCAATGACGCGCCTTTCGATCTCGACGAAGGCACGATTTCGGTTCAGTTCACCCAAGACCAGCATGTTGGGTCTTCGCCTGACACGCTCGTCAATCGCGGTGAGTTCAACGATGCGTCTTCCGAAGGGTTCTTTGCCATCCAGGTCACCCGCGACGGCAAGGTGCAGGTGCAGCACATCGCCGGCGGCGAAAGCGTTTTGCTCAGCACGAACGCCGACTTTTTCGACCCCGGTGACAATATCAAGGCCACCTATTCGTGGGACAAGGACGAAGGCCTGACCTTCACCGTCGAGAATCTGACCGATGGAACCTCGACCACGATCAACGACGCAACCACCGGTCTGAACATGGACATCGGTGACAACGACGACGAGATCTTCACGTTTGGTGCGCGTGAAAAGGACGACGGCGCATACGATCACTACTTTGACGGGTCGATCGACTATGTCGCTGTCTATGACAAAGACATCCAGAACGGCCCTGACGGCGTCGTGGATGGCGAGGAAAGCGGCGAGCTCATGGAGCTGGGCTATGACGATGCCAACGCCCCCACCGACCAGGGTGGCGACAAGATCACCAATGACGGCGACCTGATCTTTGGCAACGGCGGCGATGACACCATCAACGGTGCAGGCGGCGACGACACGATCTATGGCGACGACGGCAGCAGCGAAGAGCCGGTGCTGGTCCGCGAAAGCTTTGAATGGGACAAGTTGCCCGATCCGAATGGCGGCGGCGGCATCGACGACGGTGATCCGCTGACCACCGGTTCGCAGGACACCGGCAACGTGACCGTGTCCTATTCGGTGCTCAGCGAAACCGGCGCGTCGACTAGCTTTTCCACCGAAGAGCAGAACGTTGACGGCATCGACGATGGCCCCGAGACCATTGATGACGACAGCGGTCTGAACTCGTCACTCAGCGGCAGCAGCAACGGCTCTGCCAGCTACGAACTGACCTTCAGCGACGACGTTCAGAATGTCGATTTCAACGTCAACGACATTGATGGCTCGGGTACCGTTCGCATCACGGCCTTTGACGCTGATGGCAACGAGGTTCCGGTGGTCTTTACACCCGGCTCCGGGCTGACGCTTGTCGACGCAAACACCGTGACGACAGACGACCTGGGCGAATATGACGACCCGGATTCGGGCGAGTTTTCGACCAATGTCAACATCGCTGGTCCCGTGTCCCGGATCGTGATCGAACACACCGAGGGTAACTTCAACTCGGCCATCTGGGTCACCGACGTCTACTTTGACGCGGTGGATGTGGATGCGTCGCAACCTGCCGGCGGCGATGACGTGATCATCGGCGGCGAAGGCGCGGACGTTATGTTCGGCGAAGGCGGCGACGACACATTCATCGTCGGCAGCGGCGCCGAGGGCAATGGCGACGTGATCAGCGGCGGCTCCGGTCCCGACGAGACCACCGACAACGACGTGCTGGACCTGCGCGGGGCCGGTGACGTGGTCATCAACGACAGCGCGGATGCGAACGATGCGGGCGCGACCACAGGTACGGTCACGTTCGAAAACGGCGAGACGCTGACCTTCTCGGGCATCGAGACCATCCTCTTTGACGAGAACGGCGCGCCGATCGCGAATGACGACGACATAACCGTGGCCGAAGATGGCTCTGTCACGTTTGATCCCACGGCCAATGACAGCGATCCCGACGGCGATCCGCTTGAGGTGGACAGTTTCACCCAACCCGCCAACGGCACGGTGACCGAGAACCCCGACGGCACGCTGACCTACACGCCCGACCCGGACTACTTTGGTGACGACAGCTTTACCGTCACCATCACCGATCCGGACGGGGCCACCTCGACCTCGACCGTGAATGTCACGGTGGACCCGGTCAACGACGCGCCGGATGCGAACCCGGACGAGGAGACCATGCTCGAGGACGGCGATCCGATCCTGATCGACGTTCTGGACAACGACACCGACGTGGATCCCGGCGATGTCCTGACCATCACCGAGGCCACCGTGCCCACAGAACAGGGCACCGTGGAGATCGTGGGCGGCCAGCTGCTGTTCACGCCCGCCGAAAACTACAACGGCCCGGCGACGATCTCTTATGCGATCACCGACGGCAATGGCGGCACCGACACATCGGTGGTCACGGTCAACATCATCCCGGTCAACGACGCGCCCGAGGCCGTCAACGACATCTATGAGACCGACGAAGACACGCCGATCACCTTTGCTCCGAACCCGGCCGACAACGATCTGGACGTCGACGGCGATGATCTGACCGTGACCGATGCATCGGTCCCTGCAGAGCAGGGCACGGTCGAAGTGGATCCGGTCACCGGCGAAGTGACGTTCACGCCTGCGCTGAACTTCAATGGTCCGGCAACGATCACCTACACCGTCGAAGACCCGGATGGCGCCAGCGATACCGGCACCATCACTGTCAATGTCGGTGCAGTCATCGATCCGCCCACCGCCAATGACGACGACGCGGAAACAGACGAAGACGTGTCAGTCACCATCGACGTGCTGGACAATGACACCGATCCGGAAAACCAGGATCTGACCATTACCCAGGCGACGCTCACCGACCCGACCCAAGGGACCGTGGACATCGTGGGCAACGAACTGGTGTTCACTCCGGCCGACAACTTTAACGGCACGGTCGACATCACCTATTCGATCGTCGACACCGAAGGCGGCACGGACAGCGCAAGCGTGACGGTCGTGGTCAATCCGGTCAACGACCTGCCCGTCGCCGTGGATGACATCGTCAACACCGACGAAGACACGCCGATCACCTTCAACCCGGCGGAAAACGACACCGACGTTGAATCGCCGACCGAGGACCTGCGCGTGGTCGATGCCACGGTCGATCCCGAGTTTGGTACGGTCGAAGTGGACCCGGTCACCGGCGAGGTGACCTTTACACCGGCCCTGAACTACAACGGCCCGGCGCCGATCACCTACACGGTCGAAGACCCCGATGGCGGCCAGGACACTGGCACGGCTTTGGTCAACGTGGGCGCGGTGCCGGATGCACCCGAGCCGCAGGACGACATGGCGTCGACCGATCAGGGCACGGCAGTGGTGATCAACGTTTTGGACAACGACAGCGATCCGGACACCCCGCTGGCCGACCTGACGGTCACCGCGGCATCGGTTCCGGCCGAGCAGGGCACCGTGACCTTTGATGGCACCACAGTGACCTTCACGCCCGCGATCGACTTTGTCGGCACCGCAACGATCAGCTACACGATCACCGATCCCGATGGGCTCAGCGGGTCGGCCAACATCACTGTTGACGTGGCTGACGTGATCGGGCCGGTCGACGGCACCGATGATGGGCAGTTGATGGAGCCGGGCTTTGCCGATGTCGAAGGCGACCAGATTGACGGCGACGATGGCATCAACGACACCATCTTTGGCAATGGCGGCGATGACACCATCGACGGCGGCCTGGGTGATGACACCATCGACGGTGGCGCCGATGATGACAGCATCACCGGTGGCGTTGGCGACGACTCGGTGCTGGGTGGCGACGGATCGGATACCTTGGCCGGTGGCGAAGGGGCCGACACGCTCGAAGGTGGCGACGGCGACGACGACATTGCCGTGAGCGACGGTGACCGCGCCGAAGGTGGCACGGGCGACGACGTCTTTACCATCGACGACAGCGACCCGGCGACCGACATCGACGGCGTGATCGTTGACGGCGGCAGCGACGGCACCCAGCCGGGTGACGAAGCTGGCCCTGAAAATGGCGACGACGGCGATGTGCTTGATCTGGGCAACCAGACCGATGATCTCGAAGTGCTGTTTGACGACAACAACCCCGAAGAGGGTGTGGTTGATGGTCTGGACGACGATGGGGCACCGGACCTGACCTTCCTCGAAATCGAAAAGGTGATCACCGGTTCGGGTGATGACACCATCGACGCCAACCAAGGTGTCGGCCCGATTGATGTGGTGACCAATGACGGCGATGACAGCATCATCGGCAGCGACGGCGATGACACGATCGACGCAGGCGGCGACGATGACACGGTTGTCACCGGCGACGGCAGCGACAGCGTGGACGGTGGCGACGGTGACAATCTGATCGACACCTCCGGCCCATCGAACAACGATCCGCTTGATCCCGAGGGCAAGCCGGATGCGGGCTATCCCGGACTGTTTGTCGGCGACGATGATCCGTTCAACGACCTCGACACCGTCACGACGGGCGACGGCGATGATACGATTTCGACCGGCGACGACGACGATGTGATCAATGCGGGCGACGGTGACAACGAGATCGACGCTGGCGTGGACGATGACACCGTCACAACCGGCGACGGCGACGACACCATCATCGGTGGCGAAGGCAACGACAGCATCGTGGCCGGTGGCGGCGATGACCTGATCTATGCTGGCAACGATCCCAGCGTGCCGGACATCTTCAATATCCCCGATGACGATCTGGGCGCGGTCAACCCGCTGACACCTGATCTGGTGCCTGACAACGGCCTCGACACAGTGTCGGGCGGCGAAGGCAACGACACCATCTTTGGTGCCGATGACAACGACCTGCTGATGGGTGACGAAGGCAACGACGTCCTGAACGGCGGCATCGACGATGACACCCTGATGGGCGGCACCGGCGACGACGTTCTGATCGGCGGTCAGGGCGAAGACAGCATGCTGGGCGGCGACGGCGAAGACACCTTCATCATCGCTGATCCCGACGACCCGCTGTATCAGGCTGGTTCCGGCATCGGCGACGTGGTTGACGGTGGGTCGGGCGGCACGCCCGTGGCCGACAACACCGCGGCACCGAACGAAGACTGGGACGTGCTGGATCTGCGCGGTTCTGCACCCGAGGGCGGCTCGCTGCAGGTCACCCAGAGCGGCGTCGACAGCAACGGCAACGGCTTTGACGGCTTCGTCACGTACTTTGACGAAAACGGCGACGAAGTTGGCCGACTCGATTTCACCGAGATCGAAGAGGTCATTCCCTGCTTTACCCCCGGCACGCTGATTGCGACACCGCGGGGCGAGCGCCGGGTCGAAGACCTCAAGGTCGGTGACCGCGTGATCACCCGCGACAATGGCATCCAGGAGATCCGTTGGGTGGGCCACCGGGCCATGACCGGGGAAGAGCTGGCGCGTGCGCCGCGCTTTAACCCGATCCTGATCCGTGCCGGTGCTCTTGGGCGCAACCTGCCTGAGCGCGACATGCTGGTGTCGCCGCAGCACCGCATGCTGATGACGGGTGAAAAGCCGAGCTTCTACTTCGACGAAAGCGAAGTTCTGGTCGCGGCCAAGCACCTGACCCATCTCGACGGTGTGGACGAAGTAGACGTGTCGGGCACGACCTACATCCACGTGATGTTCGACCAGCACGAGGTGATCCTGTCGGATGGCGCCTGGAGCGAAAGCTTCCAGCCCGGCGACATGACGCTGATTGCCATGGGTGACGCGCAGCGTGCGGAAATCTTCGCGCTGTTCCCGGAGCTTGACACGCCCGAAGGGATCGAGACCTATACCTCGGCCCGCCGTGCGCTGAAGAAACACGAGGCCAAACTGCTCACCTGACACCGAGGGAAGCAGTAGCTACATCGCCCCGCCGGCAGGTGGGGCAGAAGGGCGAAGCAGGGGGCTGCTTCGCCTTTTGCATTTGCATGACACCCGCCGCGGGTCAGGCCCGGGGCGGCTGTGTCCTGTCGCCAGCACGCCAGGCGTCCCAGTCTTCGGGCGTGTCGAGATCCAGCCGGGCGCGGGTGCCCGGAAGCGGGACGAAATGCGTTTGGTCGCGATGTGCCTTGGCGATCTGCGCGCCTCCGCTATCGCCTGTAAGCTGCTGAAACTCCGTGAAAAGCTGCTGCGATACAATCATCGGATGTCCCGGCGCCCCGTCTTCGGTTGTGCCGCGCCAGATCAGCGCGTCGGTGTTCGTGTCGGCGGCCTTCATAACGGATCGCAGGTCTTGGGTCGTCAACGCGGGCAAGTCTGCCAGCAGGATCATAGCCCGATCTGCTCTG
>JBCBCR010000017.1:0-30955 GCA_038530495.1 Pseudomonadota bacterium
GTGACGGGCGTGCCCGTCCTGCTGGTGCGGCCCGGCCTGATCAACCTCGACTTTGCCGACGTACGCGCCGTGATGGACGAGATGGGCAAGGCGATGATGGGCACCGGCGAGGCCGATGGCGAAGATCGCGCCATTCAGGCCGCCGAAAAGGCCATTGCCAACCCGCTGCTGGACGAGATCAGCCTGCGTGGCGCCAAGGGCGTGCTGATCAACATCACCGGCAGCCATGACCTGACCCTGTTCGAGCTGGACGAGGCCGCCAACCGCATCCGTGAAGAGGTGGACCCGGACGCCAACATCATCGTCGGGTCGACCCTCGACACCGCGATGGAAGGCAACATGCGCGTGAGCGTTGTGGCCACGGGCATCGATGCGTCGGACGTGCAATCCGACATCCCCGTGCCGCGCCGGTCGATGGCGGCACCGCTGACCCAGACGGTCAGTGCCGAAGTGCCGTCCGAGCCACTGCCCGAGGTGGCGCCTGCGGCAGCCGCCGTTGCCGCCGAAGAGCCGGAACTGTTTGAAGGGCTGGACGTGCAGCGTGCTGCTGCCGAGGAGATGGCCGAGGATATCTTTGCCGAAGAGGCCGCACCGGTCGCCGATGACGATCTGCCGCCCCCGGCCTACCAGCCCGAAGTGGCCGCGTTCGAGCCACCTGCCGAGACCGCAGCCCCCGAAGAGTTCGTCGCGCCCAAGGCACCGGCGCCCGGCACACCGTCGCCCGAGGCACTGGCGCGTTTGCGAGCCGCAACCGAAAAGGCGGGCGTCGCACCTGCACCGCAGCCGACCGCGGCACCAGCGGCCGCTCAGGGCGACAAACCGCGCTTTGGCATCAATTCGCTGATCAACCGGATGACCGGGTCGGTAGAGGCGGGCACCGCGCAGGATCGCACGCCGCGCCAGCAGCCGCCGGTACAGGCCGCACGCGCCGCAGCCCCCACACCGGGCCCCGCGCCGCAGCCCACCGAGGCCGCGGACCCCGATCAGGAGCGGATCGAAATCCCTGCGTTCCTGCGGCGTCAGGCGAACTGATACCACTCACAACTTGAACAGCGAAGGGCGCCCAAGTGGCGCCCTTTGTCGTTTCTTTACAAGGGTTTGAGGCACCCGCTCTGGTGGTGGGCAAAACTGTTACAGTCATGTTTCAGACCGTTGCAAAGATTGAGTTGAGGTAAATGCCCCCAGCGCATAGGTCTACGGCCAACGTGGGAAATGGGCCGAGTGGGTACGTGCAGACAACCTTGAAATCAGCGATTACCTTTGCGGGCTGCGGCCTGCATTCGGGTGCGGCTGCGCGGATGACCATCCGCCCGGCTGTTGCTGAGCACGGCATTTGGTTCCAACGCATCGATCTGGATGGCGCGCCGCTGATCCCGGCGCGCTGGGACGCGGTGTTGCAATCGCCGCTGTGCACCACGCTGGTGGGCGACAATGGCGTTTCCGTGCGCACGGTTGAGCATGTCATGGCGGCGCTGGCCGGGTGTGGCATCCACAATGCGCTGGTTGAGATCAACGGCCCCGAGGTTCCGATCCTTGATGGATCAGCGGTTCCGTTTGTGCGCGGCATCATGCAGCGTGGCATTCGGGTGCTTGATGCGCCGGTGCGCGCGTTCGAAATCCTTGCCCCTGTGCGGGTCGAACTGGGCGCGGCGAGTGCCGAGTTGCGTCCGTCCGACGTGATGCGGATCGATTTCGAGATTGATTTTGCCGACAAGGCCATCGGGCGTCAGGTCAAGTCGCTGAACATGGCCAATGGCAGCTTTGCCCGCGAGTTGAGCGACAGCCGCACCTTCTGTCGTCAGGACGATGTGGACGCAATGCGCGCCAGCGGTCTTGCGCTGGGTGGCACACCCGGTGTGAACGCAGTGATTTTTGATGGCGATCAGGTGACCAGCCCCGGCGGTCTGCGCCACGCGGACGAGCCGGTGCGCCACAAGATGCTGGATGCGCTGGGGGATCTCGCCTTGGCGGGGGCCCCGATCCTGGGCCATTACATCGGCACGCGGGCCGGGCACAGCCTGACCAACCAGCTGCTGCGGCAGCTTTTTGCGACGCCCGGTGCGGTGAGGATGATCACCTGCGATGCCGCGCAGGCGGCGCGTTTGCCGGGCTATGGTCTGCATTGGGATGAAATTCCCGCGGTGGCCTGAGGCCCCATGCTTTGCCCTTCGCTGTCATTACAAAATCGGGATTTTCCCCGCGGATTTCTTTGTGCTAGACACCGTTGGACAGGGGCCCGCGCGGGCCAAAGACGTGGGCAAAGATGGGGCATCCCGGCATGAACCTGAACAGGTCGAAAACGGTTTTGGCGCTGATGCTTGCCGCCACCACGGCGCTGTCGGCCTGTGCCGGACGCGAGGGACGCCCCTTTACCGGCGGTATCTTTAACCGGCAGGAAATCCCGCTGGAGGAGTTCACGCCCAAGCAGATCTTTGAGCGTGGCGAGTTCGAGCTGGAGGAAGGTGACCCGACGGACGCGGCGTTTTACTTTGGCGAGGTCGAGCGGCTTTATCCCTATTCCGATTGGGCGCGGCGGGCGCTGATCATGCAGGCGTTTTCCTATCATCAGGATAAGGATTACGTGTCGTCGCGCGCGTCGTCGCAGCGGTTCATCGACTTTTATCCCGATGATGACGACGCGGCTTATGCCCAGTATCTGCTGGCGCTCAGCTACTATGACCAGATCGACGAGGTGGGCCGCGACCAGGGGCTGACCTTTCAGGCGCTGCAGGCGCTGCGCGAGGTGATCGAGCGCTATCCCGACAGCGACTATGCGCGCACGTCGGTTCTGAAGTTCGACCTGGCCTTTGATCACCTTGCGAGCAAGGAGATGGAGGTCGGGCGCTACTATCTCAAGCGGGATCACTTCACTGCGGCGATCAACCGGTTCCGCGTGGTGGTGGAGGATTTCCAGACCACGTCGCACACGCCCGAGGCGCTGCACCGGCTGGTCGAGGCGTACCTGTCGCTGGGGCTGGTGAACGAAGCGCAGACGGCGGCGGCCATTCTGGGCTACAACTACCAGTCGAGCGAGTGGTACGAGGCCAGTTTCAATCTGCTGACCGGGCAGGGACTGCGGCCAAGGGCCGTGGGCAACAGCTGGCTGGCGCAGGTCTACCGGCAAACCGTGCGTGGGCAGTGGCTCTGACGCGATGGCGTGAAACGGGGCGGGGCAAGACCCAGCCAACGGGGTGACAGGGCCATGCTGCGCGGGCTGGATATTTCGGATATGCTGATCATCGACCGGCTGGAGCTTGGGTTCCAGCCCGGTTTGAACGTGCTGACCGGTGAGACCGGCGCGGGCAAGTCGATCCTGCTGGATGCGTTGGGGTTTGTGCTGGGTTGGCGCGGGCGGGCGGAACTGGTGCGGCAGGGTGCTGCGCAGGGCGAGGTGACGGCGTGGTTTGATCTGGCCCCCGGCCATCCGGCACATGCCGTGCTGGAGGAGGCCGGATTGCCTGGCGGCGATGAGCTGATCCTGCGGCGGGTGAACACCGCCGAGGGGCGCAAGACCGCGTGGGTCAATGACCGCCGCGCGTCGGGCGAGGTGCTGCGCGCGCTGTCCGAGACGTTGATCGAGTTGCACGGCCAGCATGACGACCGCGGCCTGCTGAACCCGCGCGGGCACCGCGCGATCCTTGATGCCTATGCCGGGGTGGATCTGGGCCCAACACGCGCCGCGTGGCGGGCGATGGGGCAGGCGGGCAAGGCGCTGGCCGAAGCCGAAGCGGCGATGACCGCGATCCGAGAGGAAGAAGAGTTTCTGCGCCATGCCGTATCCGAGTTGGAGGCGCTGGCGCCCGAGGCGGGCGAGGAAGAGGTCCTCGACACCCAGCGCCGCCTGATGCAGGGCGCCGAGAAGGTCCGCGAGGACGTTGCGCGGGCCCATCAGGCCATCGGCTATGAGGGCGCCGAAGGGGCGATGGGCGACGCGATGCGCTGGCTCGAAGGGGTGGCGGACAAGGCCGAAGGCGTGCTGGACGCGCCCTTGGCGGCGCTGAGCCGGGCGATGGTCGAGCTGGACGAGGCGAGCGACGGGATATCCGCCGCACTTGATCGGCTGAATTTCAACCCGTCGGAGTTGGAAGATACCGAAGAGCGCCTGTTCGCCATTCGCGGGCTGGCGCGCAAGCATGGTGTCGCCCCGGATGATCTGGCGCCGCTGGCGGTGGAGTTGCGCGGCAAGCTGGATGCGCTGGATGCGGGCGATGCGGGTCTGGCGGAGTTGCGCGCGGCCTTGCGGCAGGCCGAGGACCAGTTTGATGCAGCCGCACAGGCGTTGACCGACGCACGCAAGGCCGCTGCTGCAAAACTGGACGAGGCCGTGATGGCGGAACTTGCACCGCTGAAGATGGAGCGCGCGGTGTTCACCACGCAAGTGGGCGACGAGGCGCCGGGCCCCGAAGGGCGCGATGCCGTTGCCTTTACCGTGGCCACGAACCCCGGCGCGCCCGCGGGGCCGCTGGCCAAGATCGCGTCAGGCGGCGAGTTGAGCCGGTTCTTGCTGGCCTTAAAAGTCTGTCTGCACGATGCGGCGGGGGGCAAGACCATCATCTTTGACGAGATCGACCGCGGCGTGGGCGGTGCCACGGCGGATGCGGTGGGCCGCCGGTTGGCGGCGCTGGCAGATGGCGGACAGATTTTGGTGGTGACGCACTCGCCACAGGTGGCCGCACTCGGCGCGCATCACTGGCGGGTGGAAAAGCATGTGGCAGCCGGCGTGACCACGTCGACGGTCGTTCCGCTTGCCGCCCCGGACCGGGTGGATGAGATCGGGCGGATGATTTCGGGCGACACCGTCACCGACGAGGCGCGCGCCGCCGCCAAGGCGTTGCTGGGTGGTTAAGTCCCGGGCAACGACATCGGCAAATCATCAAACCTGCGGGAGCGATACACGCAATACGTGAATATTGCGCGCCGGTTCTTCCTTCCTTTACGCGACTCACCCTAAGAAGGTGTAACGCAACGCAAAATCCCAGCGCGCTTTATGGCCAGCCCAACCTCTTCCACGCCGCTTTCTGCCGCGATTTCCGCGTGTCAGGAAGGCTGGGTGGTGCTGCGCCGTCAGGGACCGAGCCAGATCCAGTTCTGGTTTATCGCGCTGGCCATTGGCATCGCTGCCGGGTTTGCCGCGCTGTTTTTTCGCAAGGGGATCGAGGCGCTGCAGGCGTTTCTCTATGGCACCGAGGATGTGCAATACATCCACAGCTTTGCCGCGTCGCTGGCGTGGTACTGGATCCTGTTCATACCGGTGCTCGGCGGGCTTGCCACGGGGCTGATCCTGCATCTGTTTACCGAAGATGCGACCGCGCGCAGCGTGGCGGACGTGATCGAAGGGGCCGCCTTGCGCGATGGGCAGGTCAGCACGCGGGCGGGCGTTGCATCGGCCTTTGCCAGTTTCATCACGCTGTCCTCTGGTGGTTCGACGGGCCGGGAGGGGCCGGTGGTACACATCGCCGCCGTGCTGTCGACCAAGGTCAGCCGCTGGATCAAGGCGGACGGGATCACGGGGCGCGATCTGCTGGGATGCGCGGTGGCCGCGGCGGTGTCGGCCAGCTTTAACGCGCCGCTGGCGGGGGCCATCTTTGCGCTTGAGGTGGTGCTGCGGCACTTTGCGGTGCACGCCTTTGCGCCTATTGCCATTGCGGCGGTGGCGGGTACGGTGATCAACCGGCTGGAATACGGCAACGTGACCGAATTCACGCTGAGCGATATGACCACCTTCGTGTTCTATCAGGAGCTTCCGGCCTTTCTGATCCTCGGCCTGATCTGTGGGCTGGTGGCGGTGGTGCTGATGCGCGCGATTTTCTGGACCGATGACATCGCGAGCGACATCCAGGCGCGCACCGGCATGCCGCGCTGGCTGCGCCCGGCGGTGGCGGGGCTGTTTCTGGGCGCGCTGGCGATCTTTTATCCGCACATCATCGGTGTGGGGTACGAGACGACGTCGCTGGCGCTGACCGGCCAGTTGATGATGCACGAGGCGGTGATTTTCGTGGTGATGAAGACCGCCGCGGTGGCCATCACCATGGCTGGCCGCATGGGCGGCGGGGTGTTTTCGCCGTCGCTGATGATCGGGGCGCTGACGGGGTTGGGTTTTGGCCTTGTGGCGACTGGCATCTTTCCCGACGTGTCGGGATCCGAGACGCTCTATGCACTGGCGGGCATGGGCGCGGTATCCGCGGCGGTGCTGGGCGCGCCCATATCCACCGCGCTGATCGTGTTCGAGCTGACGGGCGACTGGCAGACCGGGCTTGCGGTGCTGGTGGCGGTGTCGATGTCGACGGCAGTGTCGTCGCGGTTGGTGGATCATTCGTTCTTCCTGACCCAACTTGAACGCAAGGGCGTGCATTTGGCCGCCGGCCCGCAGGCCTATCTGCTGGCGACGTTCCGAGTGTCGTCTGTGATGCGGGCGATGAACCACCCGCGCTGTGCTGACGACACGCGGGCATGGGAGTTGATCGGCGAAGGCGTATACCTGGATGCGGCGGCCACGCTGGAAGAGGCGTTGCCGATGTTCGACCGCACGATGATGCCGTTTATCCCGGTGGTGACGTTGACCGGTGAGAACGCAGCGCCCGAGTTGCAGGGTGCGCTGTTTCATGTGGATGCGCTGAAGGCTTACAACCGCGCGCTGGCGGCCACGGCGGCGGAGGAGCATTCGTAATCGCGCTTGCGCAGGCAAGCGCGATCGGTGGCAAGGATTGCTTTGCAAAAGCAATCGGCCACACCCCCGACATTCTGGGCACAACCTCCCCGCTTGCGCAGGCAAGCGCGATCGGTGGCAAGGATTGCTTTGCAAAAGCAATCGGCCACACGCTCGAAACTCCGGGCGGAGCATTCCCGTTTGCGCAGGCAAACGCGATCGGTGGAAAGGATTGCTTTGCAAAAGCAATCACCCACTCCGCCGAAATTCTGGGCGCGTTCCCCGCCAGTTGCGCTGGCGGTGACGGTGAGGAAACGGATGTTCCTGGGGATTGGCGCGATACGATTTTTCGTCGAAAAATCATGGTGGTGGTGGCTTCTGGCTCACCAAGACAAACCGGTTTGTCGCTGACCCGCCATCACGTGATCCCTGCATGACAGGGTCCCCCGGGTTCGCCAAGCATAATAGCCGTCTCCCCACGGTGTGGGGCCCCTCGGCGATTTTGCTTGTCCAACCCGGGGGACCCTGTCCTTTGGTGATCAAGCGACGGCGGCTCCGAGACAAAGCCTGAGCCTGTTGCAGTGGGCACGGGTACCTTGCGGCGGGGATGGTTTTGCAACGGCAATCCGTTGGGCCGCCAGCAGTATCGCCTGCGCGCCTAATCCTCCGCGTGGGTCAGTTTGGGCACATCCGACGCCCCCGCCGATCCGCGGCCCGAAAGCGACGGGTTTTCCATGAAGAACCGGTGGCAGTTGAAGGCAAAGGTGCCTTCTTCGACCACGTGGCGGGCAAAGCTGCCGTCGGGGTGCATGACCCAGCTTTGTGCCACATCGGCGAGGTTCGCAGCCATCACCTGGCTGACGATCTGTGCCTTGACCGTGACATTCTGGATCTCGATCAGGGTTTCGACGCGGCGGTTCAGGTTGCGGCCCATCCAGTCTGCGGACGATATGAACACGCGCGCCTTTTTCGACGGCAACCCCTTGCCATTGCCAAAGCACACAATGCGCGAGTGTTCGAGGAACCGGCCGACCACGGATTTGACGCGGATGTTCTCGCTCAGCCCCTTGATGCCGGGGCGCAGGCCGCAGATGCCACGGATCACGAGGCTGATTTTCACACCTGCCTGGCTCGCGGCATAGAGCGCGTCGATCACCTCGCTGTCGATCAGCGAATTCATCTTGGCCCAGATTTCCGCGGGCTTGCCCCCGCGGGCGTGGTCCATTTCGGCCGCGATCATCTCGAGCAGGCGCGGTTTCAGCGTCTTGGGCGAGATGGCGAGGTTTTCCAGCCCGTCGGGCGGGGCGTAGCCGGACAGGTAGTTGAACACCTTGGTCGCGTCACGGCCCAGCTGTGCGTCGCAGGTAAAGAGCGACAGGTCAGTGTAGATGCGGGCCGTGATCGGGTGGTAGTTGCCGGTGCCGTAGTGCGTGTAGGTCACCAGCCGGTCGCCTTCGCGCCGGACCACGGTGCTGATCTTGGCATGCGTTTTGAGGTCGAGAAAGCCGTAGACCACGTGCGCGCCCGCCCGTTCCAGCCGCCGCGACTGGCGGATATTGGCGGCCTCGTCAAAGCGGGCCTTGAGCTCGACAAGGGCGGTGACGGATTTGCCATCTTCGGCAGCCTCGCACAGCGCCTCGACGATGGGCGATTTCTTGGACGTGCGGTAAAGCGTTTGTTTGATCGCCACGACATCCGGGTCGCGCGCGGCCTGCTGCAGGAAGCGCACCACCATGTCGAACGTCTCGTAGGGGTGGTGCAGCAGCATGTCCTTTTGCCGGATGGCCGCGAACATGTCGCCTTCGAAATCGGTCACGCGTTCGGGCACGCGCGGCGTGAAGTTGGGCCAGAGCAGGTCCGGGCGGCTGTCGAGCATCAGTTCGGACAGGTCAGACATGCCGATCATGCCCGACAGTTCAATCACCTCGTCGCCGCGCACGCGCAATTCGCGCATGATCACCTGTTTCAGCGCCTCGGGCGCGCCGGCGGAATGGGTCATGCGCACCACTTCGCCGCGGCGGCGGCGTTTCAGCGCCACCTCGAACTCGCGCACGAGGTCTTCGGCCTCTTCCTCGACTTCGAGGTCGCTGTCGCGCAGGACACGGAAGCCGAAGTGCCCCTTGAGCTTGTAGCCCGGGAACAGGTTCGGGACGTGAAGGACCAGCAGGTCTTCGAGCGGGAGAAAGCGGTGGCCATCGCCGGGCAGGTCGATGAAGCGGTCGATCTGCGCCGGGATTGGCAGCAGGGCCTGCAGGTGGCGTTTGTCCGCGGTGCGTTCCAGTTCCAGCGCCAGCGCGTAGCCGGTGTTGGGGATGAACGGGAACGGGTGCGCGGGGTCAATCGCCAGCGGCGAGAGCACTGCAAAGACGCGGGTCAGGAACACGTCGGCGAGATGCGCGTGATCTTCTTCTGTGAGCGCCTCGCGGGTGAGGATGCTGATGCCCTTGGCTTCCATCTCGGCCTTGAGGTCGGTCAGCACATGCTGCTGTTTGGCCATCAGTCGACGGGCGTCTTCGTCGATCAGGACCAGCTGTTCGGCGGGCGACAGCCCGTCTGCGGCGGGGGTTGTGTTGCCCGCAACGGCCAGCTCGCGCAGACCCGCGACGCGGACGGTATAGAATTCGTCCAGGTTCGTTGCAGAGATCGACAGGAAACGCAGCCGTTCGAGCAGCGGCACCCGGGGGTTCTCCGCCTCTTCCAGCACGCGCCAGTTGAAGCTGAGCCAGCTGAGTTCGCGATTGTAGAAGCGGTCCGGTCCGGTGATGTCGAGACCGTCGGCATCGCTGGCGGGGGCAAAGTCAGAGGTGAGAAAATCGGCGGTCATAAAAAGCGATACGAAGGCGGGGGACACGATTTTTCGACGAAAAATCGTGTCGGTGACAGGGGTTTTCGGGTGGTGTTGGTGCAGTTATGCGCCCGGATCGCCCAGATTGTCCAGTATATCCCCGGCAAAGGCCCGCGTGATGGCGCGTTTTTGCGCCAGGCTGGCCATATCGAGGGCACTGACCACGGCGCGGGCCGCGGCAAAGCTGCGATCCATGCGCGCGACCAGATAGGGGATCACGTCCGGTTTTGGCGCCAATTGCCGGTCGGCAAAGAGCTTGGCCAGAACCGCCATCAACAGCGTGTCATCGGGCGCGTCGATCCGCGCGTGGCCGGCTGCGTCGATGCGGCTTTGCAGGTCGGGCAGGGACATCTGCCAGTGTCGCGGAGCGGCAGCGCCGGTCAACAAGAGCGGCAGGTGGGCCGCCTGCATCAGGTTGTGCAGGTGAAACAGGGCCGTTTGTGCGGCGTCGTCGTTCGCGATCGTGTCGACATCTTCGATGGCCAGCGGGCAGGTCGCCAGCGCATCGGGTGCCGTGTCGGCCAGATCCTTGGCGGCGACGATCCGTGCTTTGGCGTCTTGGGCCCAGACATGGGCCAGATGGGTCTTGCCCGCACCAGCGGGGCCGGACAGGACCAGTTTGCCCAAGGCCCAGTCGCGCCAGTTGTCGAGCATGGCCAGCGCGACCGCGTTGGGAGGGGCCACCAGAAAATCGTCGCGGCCCAGTGCGGGGCGCACCGGCAGGTCAAATCCCAGCTGTTCGGCCATGGGTCAGTCCTCGGCGTCTGCGCCGTGCGATTGCGATTCCAGCCCGCGGTAGAGGCGACTGCTTTTGTACTGTTCGATGGCAAAGCGCACCAGCACGCCAAAGGCCGCCGCCATGGGCACGGCCACCAGCATACCGACAAAGCCAAAGAGCGTGCCAAAGACCGACAGTGCCAGGATCAGCCACACAGGGTGCAGCCCGACGCTGCTGCCGACAAGCTTGGGCGTGAGCACGTTGCCTTCGATCAGCTGACCGACCTGAAAGATCACCGCGACCAGCACGATCCACAGCCAGTCGCCCCAGAATTGGAACAGCGCCAGACCGATGGCCAGCGCCCCGCCCACCAGCGCGCCCACGTAAGGGATGAAGGTCAAAAGACCGGCCACGAACCCGACGACAAGACCGAATTGCAGCCCCACCAGCATCAGCGCCACGGCGTAATACGTGCCGAGGATCAGGCACACCGTGCCCATGCCGCGGATAAAGGCCGACAGGGTCGTGTCCACTTCGGTCGCCAGTTTGCGGATGGTCGGCGCGTGATCGCGCGGCAACAGCGCGTCGATACGTGCGGTCATCCGGTCCCAGTCCAAAAGCAGGTACACCGCCACCACAGGCACCACCACGAACAGGACCACGACGTTCAGCAGGCTCGCGGCCGATGTCAGCGTGGCATTGAGCAATTCGCCGCCGCGCTCGGACACGGTCTGACCCACCTGGCGCAGGCTTTGGTTGATCGTCGATTGGTCGTCGGCGAGGCTGGGAAAGCGTTCGGTCAGGAACGTCGCGATGTTGCGCGCGACCTCGGGGGCGACGTTAAAAAGCTGCACCGCCTGTTGCACCAGCGACGGGATAATCAGCAGGGCGGCAATGACAAAGATGATGATGGCGCAAAAGGTGATGACACCGGTGGCCATGCCACGGCTCAGCCCCTTGGCTTCGAGCCAGTCGGCCACGGGGTCAAGAAAATACGCGATGGCCGCGCCCAGAAAGAACGGCAAAAGCACGTTGCCCAACGCATACATGACAAGCAGGAACACCGCCGCGGCGATGCCCCAGTATTTCAGCTGATCCCGGACGGGCAGGGCCATGACTGCTCCTTTGCTCCTCCGGGATGAGATGCGCGCTTTTGCGCGCTGGTGCAAGCCCCCAGCGCATGTGCCGGGGGCTTGGGGGGGCGCTTAGTGGCAGGCCGGGCGTGCGCCGGGCAGCAGCACCTTGTCGATCACGTGGATCACGCCGTTGTCGGCTTCGATGTTGGCGATAATGACGTTGGCGGTGTCGCCGGTGCTGTCACCGATGGTCACACCCGCGCCGCTGGCGGTGATGCACAGACGCTCGGCGGTGTTGACGGGCTTGTAGTAGTTGGAGCCTGCGGCAAAGTCGCTGGCCGTGAGCTTGCGGTCGTCGACGTGGTAGGTCAGCACGCTGACCAACTGGTCGCGGTTTTCCGGCTGCAGCAGCGTGTCCACGGTGCCGTCGGGCAGCGCGGCAAAGGCATCGTTCACAGGGGCGTAGACGGTGAAGGGGCCGGGGCCCTGCAGCGTTTCCACGAGGCCCGCGGCGGTCACGGCGGCCACGAGGGTCGAAAACCGCTCATCACCGGCGGCGATGTCGACGATGGTGTTGGCGGATGCGGCGGTGGCGCCGAGGGTCAGGGCCACGGCGGTGGCGGCGGATGTGAGCAGGGTTTTCATTGTGGTCTCCTAAGTGGTGTTTCAGGCAGGGCCGGGTGGTTTTGCCCGGTCTGTACTAACGTGTACGGGGCGTGTTTGCGGGTGGTTCACTTTTTGTGGGAAAAATTTCCACAAATACTGTTCTGCACTGCGATGCTGCTGAATTGAGCGCTGCGCGCGCGCGATTCATTTTTCTGACGAGGGGCGCTGCCCCTCTGGGCTCCGCCCGTTCGCGGCTGAAAAGGTCCACTGGACCTTTTCCAAGACGCCGCTCACCCCGAGGTATTTTTGGCCAGAAGAAGCGCAACCAGCCTTTGTCGCGCGCGCCTGTGAGCCAGTATTGGCGCGGCGGGTCGCTGCGCGCAGACGGGGCGTTGCGGGGGCGGGGGGATTGGACTAACACGAACCCGCTGATCCAAGGAGAGACCCCATGCGCCTGAGCCGCTATTTCCTGCCCGTTCTCAAGGAAACCCCGAGCGAGGCGCAGATCGTGTCGCACCGGCTGATGCTGCGGGCCGGTTTGATCAAGCAGTCAGCGGCAGGGATTTATTCGTGGCTGCCGCTGGGCTACAAGGTGCTGCGCAAGATCGAGGACATCGTCCACGAGGAACAAGCGCGGGCCGGGCACATGGCGATGCTGATGCCC
The DNA here is from genome assembly GCA_038530495.1 of Pseudomonadota bacterium. Classification (GTDB taxonomy): domain Bacteria; phylum Pseudomonadota; class Alphaproteobacteria; order Rhodobacterales; family Rhodobacteraceae; genus Tateyamaria. The sequence goes on from JBCBCR010000017.1 coordinate 12,556, forward strand.
ACGATCCAGTCAGCGGATCTGTGGCGCGAAAGCGGGCGGTATGACGCCTACGGGGCCGAGATGCTGCGGATCAAGGACCGGCATGACCGCGACATGCTGTTCACGCCCACCGCCGAGGAATTGATCACCGATATCTTTCGCGCGCATGTCAGCAGCTACAAGGACCTGCCGCTGACCATGTATCAGATCCAGTGGAAGTTTCGCGACGAGATACGCCCGCGCTTTGGCGTGATGCGGGGGCGCGAGTTCTACATGAAGGACGGCTACAATTTCGATCTGACCAAGGAAGATGCGCTGCACGCCTATAACCGTCATCTGGTCAGCTACCTGCGCACCTACGAGCGGATGGGCCTGCAGGCCATTCCGATGCGCGCGGACAGTGGCCCTATCGGCGGCGATGACACGCACGAATTCCTTGTGCTGGCGGACACCGGCGAGAGCGAGGTGTTTTACGACAGCGCGGTTACCGACCTGACCTTTGGTGATCGGGACATCGACTATGATGACGTGGCGCAGTGCCAAGCGATCCTTGAGGAGTTCACCTCGAAATACGCGCGCACCGACGAGACGCATGATCTGGAGCTGTTCAACAAGGTGCCGATGGACCGTCAGCGTGTCGCGCGGGGGATCGAGGTGGGGCAGATCTTCTATTTTGGCACCAAGTATTCAGAGGCGCTTGGCGCGACGGTGCAGGGGCCCGATGGCAAGGCCGTGCCGGTGCACATGGGGTCCCACGGGATCGGGGTCAGCCGTCTTGTGGGCGCGATCATCGAGGCGAGCCACGACGACAACGGCATCATCTGGCCCGAGGGGGTGACACCGTTCCATTGCGGGATCGTCAACCTCAAGCAGGGCGATGGCGAGGCGGATGCGGCGTGCGAAAAGCTGTACAAATCGCTCGAGGCGGCGGGGCTGGAGCCGCTTTATGATGATCGCAACGAACGGGCGGGCGGCAAGTTTGCCACCATGGACCTGATCGGACTGCCCTGGCGCATCACCGTGGGGCCGCGGGGGCTGAAGGCGGGGGTGGTCGAACTGACCTGCCGCCGCACCGGCCAGAGCGAGGAGTTGTCGCCCAAGGATGCGGTGGCGCGGGTCATCGACATATATGCCCCGCACAAGGCGCACACGTCCGAGCATTGGGAGCCGATGGCGCGCGAAACCTTCCACACCTGGTTGTAACGCGATGTGGCGGGCGGCGCTGATCTGCGTGCTGCTCGCCGTGCCAGTCGGCGCGGACACGCCCACGCGCGTGCAGGATGCGTTTCAGGGGTGGCTGAACGAACGGGACGGCAAGGGGGCGTTGGCGATCTGGCGCGCGGGCAAGGAGGTGGCGGTTACAGCCCATGGCCTTGACCCCGCAACGCGGCACGAGATGGCGTCACTGTCCAAGGCGATTACCGCAACCTGCGCCATGACCCTTGTGGAAGAGGGGCGCTGGACGCTTGAGACAACAGCAGCGGACGTTCTGGGCACGGGCGATGTGACGCTTGGGGCGCTGATCACGCATACCGCGGGGCTGTGGCCAGATGCGACGCAAGGTCTGCGCGAGAGCGTGCTGCCTCTTGCACGGTCCCGTGCGCCCAGGCGCGGGGGCCAAGCGCTGGCGCGCGGTGTGGATGGAGAGCGGGCCGGGGCGTTCTGGTACAACAATGAAAACTATGCTGTCCTCGGCGACATGATCGCCGCTGAGACCGGGCAAAGTTACGAGGACGCGTGCCGCGCCCGGGTGCTGGCGCCTGCAGGTGTCGATGGCGTGCCATCTGCGCAGGTCGGGCCGATGCTGGCGTGGGGTGGCTGGACCCTGACGGTCAGCGATTACGCGGCCTTTCACCATCACTGGTACGCCGCCGCCGGGCGCGACCCGCTGGCGGGGCCGCGCCACGCATTTGAGGGGGCGGGGTATTTCTATGGCGCGGGCATGTTCGTGCGGCCGTGGGGGCAAAGCCAGAATGTCTGGCATTTTGGCGGCCACTGTTTTCCCGCGCAGCTGAACAGCGGGAGTTTTGCCGCAAGCTACGCGCGCGACTGGGCGGTGGTTTTGGCCCATGACCTGTGCCTCGAATGGGACGACATGCTGGCGCTGGATCAGGTGCTGGTCGGCGCACTGTTCGGGGCCGGGGAATGATCGCGCGCGCCGTCACGATATGTGCCGGGCTGGCCTGCGGCGGGATCGGCGCGCAGTTTCCCGAGTTTTCGCAGCAATATGTGCAGCGTTTGGGCGGTGCTGTGGATGCGCTGGGCGAGGTGGTGGCCGATTTCGATGCCTCTGCCGCCGCCGAAGGGCTGAGCCGTGAGGAGGCCCTCGCGCAGATGACTGGCAGCGCCTTTGTCGCGCGCAGGCGGGCGGATATGGAGCGCACGTTTATGCGCTATGACCGGTTGTCCGCGGATCTGGTCGCATTGGAGGGAGCAGGGTCATTCACCCGCGCGTCGATGGCCTTGCGTATGACAGACCGGGATGTGGCGCGTGCAGCGTGGGGCGCGTTCCAGCCGGCGGTGCCGTTGAATTTTGCGGGGGCGATGTTTGCCGGGACGGGGTTTCTCGCGGGCCTCATTGCTGCTGGCGCAGCGCTTCGGCTTGCTGCGTGGCCGTGGCGGCGGGCCCGGCGCGCCGGTTAACGCGCCGGGTGACAGGTCACGCGGCCAGCGCCAGTTTGGAGACGTGGATTTCAAATGTCGGGTGCATGTCAGCGCCCAGCACGCCTGCGCGGTGGTGGCGGAAGATTCCGCGCCAGTAGGGTTGGATCACCACGCCTTCGTCCTGCATGATTTGTTGCAGTTTCGCCATCACTGTCCGGCGCTGTTCGGCGTCGGCAATCGCCAGCGCATCGCTCAGCAGCGCGTCGAACTCGGCATTTTCAAAGGCGCTTTCATTCCATGGCTCGCCCGACCGATAGGCCAGCGCCAGCACCTGCACGCCCAAGGGTCGCTGCGCCCAGTCAGTGGTTGAAAACGGGTACTGCGCCCAATCGTTCCAGAAGGTTGATCCCGGCAGGATCGTGCGGCCCACCTTGATGCCCGCGTCGCGCAGCTGGGCGGCCACAGCGTCGGACGTGTCCCTGCGCCAGCTGTCGTCGATCGAGATCAGATCATGCACGAAATCGGCCATCCCAGCCTCTTCCATCAGCGCCTTGGCGCCTGCGGGGTCGTAGACCGGGGCGGGCAGTTCGGCGTATTCGGGATGCAGCGGGGCCACGTGGTGGTTTTCTGCGACAATGCCATTGTCGCTGAACCCAAGTTCCAGCACCACGGCATTGTTGACCGCCATGGCCAGCGCGCGGCGCACGCGGGGGTCGGCATAGGGTGTCATCCCGTCCACTTCGGCCTGCTGGTTGGTACGGATCACCACGGTGTTTGCCGTCATGGCCACGGACTTGGTCCAGCCGATAGTGTCAAAAATCTCGATGAATTCGCCGATGGATTCGTAAATCATATCGACTTCGTCGGCCTCGACCGCGGCAAGGACCGACGCCTGGTCGGTGCCGTAGTCGATGTATTCGATCCGGTCGAGGGCGGCACCTTCGCCCCACCACTGGTGATCGGGGCGGCGCACGAGAACGGCTTTGACCCCGACCTCGAAGCTTTCGGGCATGTAGGGGCCGGTGCCGATGGGCGCATCGAGCGGATCGCCATTGAAACTGGGGTGCACAATGGCGGCGGGGTAGTCCGAAAAACCTGCGATCAGCGTAATATCGGGCTGGTTCAGGACCAGCTTCACCGTGCGATCATCGACGACCGAGATGGCATCCTCGCGGGCCACACCGGTGTCGGCATCCACCAGGCTGTCCATGCGCGAGGCCATGGAATTGCCCTCAACCTCTTTTTCGCACCAGCGCGCGATGTTGAACGCCACATCGGCGGCGGTGAACGCGTCGCCGTTGGACCATGTCACGCCCTCGCGCACGGTCAAAGTGTATTCGGTGGCGTCTTCGTTCACCTCCCACCCCGACAGAAGCGACGGATTAAAGCTGCCGTCGACCTGGTATTCGACGAGGTATTCCAAGTAGCCGCGGGTAAAGTTGGACATCTGCGGCCAGTCATAGGTGCGCGGGTCCTTGAGTGCCTTGACGGTGCTTTCGATGCGCAGCGTGCCACCGGCTTGGGCGTGGCCATCGGCCTGTGCCGGGCGGGCAAGGCCCAAAAGGCCATAAGCCGCGGTCGCGGAAACGCCCAGTGACGTGGCGCGGGTCAGAAATTCGCGACGGGACAGAGTGCCGTCGGCCACTTCCTTGGCATGGGCGCGGGCGGCGGGGTGAATGGAATTGGAACGGGTCATGAGAAATCCCTTTTTGCGGGGAAAAGGCCGGCAGCAGTGGCGCCGGAGCAGCGCGCGCACCGCGCTGCCTTGCAACCCAGACTAGCATGACCTTCCCCAATGCCAACCGGTAGGGCCCTGCGCCTTGACCTTCTGCGGCGATACGCTCACTGCTTAGGCACGTCCCGAGCAGGAGCAGACAATGGCCAAAGCGCCGCCCCCCTTTGCCGCCTTTGAATGGCTGATCGCCTGGCGGTATCTGCGCGCCAAGCGTGCGACCGGCGGGGTCAGTGCGATGACGTGGATCAGCCTCATTGGCATCACGCTTGCCGTCTTTGCCCTTGTGGCGACGCTTGCCGTGCGTGCGGGTCTGCGGGCCGATTTTGTCGATGCGATGCTGGGCGGGAACGCCCATATCGAACTGCGCTACATCGCCCTGCAGGAAGCTGGGCAGGCCCCCGACCGCCTAATCCGCGATTACGAAGAGATCCTGCCAAGGATTGATGAGGTTGCGGGTGTGCTGGATGCAGCACCGCTGGTGCGCGCGCAGGTCATGGCCAGCTTCCGCGGCAGCAACGCGCCCGCCGACATCTACGGTATCACTCGCGACGACCTGATGGACTATCCGCTGGTCGCGGGCAGTCGAAACACCCGGGGTAGCCTGTCTGACTTTGACCGGGGTATGGCGCTCGGCTCGCAACTGGCCAACCAGTTGGGCGTCGGGATCGGCGACCGGGTCAAGCTGATCTCGCCCGATGGGGCGCGTACGCCGCTGGGCATAACCCCGCGTATCTCGGCCTACGAGGTGGTCTATGTCTTTTCCACCGGTCAGCCGTTCATGGACGCCTCGCGCATCTACCTGCCGCTGGCCGAGGCGCAGAGCTTTTTCAACCGCGATGGTGCCGTGGACCAGATCGACCTGCGGCTGGAGACGCCGGAAAACCTGACCCCCGTCATCAATGCCCTGACCGAGGCGGCAGGCCCGCGCGCCTTTGCATGGACCTGGGAGGACCGGTTTGGCGGCATGCTGCGTGCGCTGGAATTGCAGGACAATGCGATCTTCATCGTGCTGGCGATCCTCGTTCTGATTGCCACGCTCAACATCGTGTCTGGCCTGATCATGCTGGTCAAAAACAAGGGCCGAGATATCGGGATTCTGCGCACCATGGGGCTGTCGCGGGGGTCGATCCTGCGGGTGTTTTTCCTGTGCGGCGCGTGGGTTGGCACGGCGGGCACGGTTCTGGGCATCGCCCTTGGTGCGCTGTTTGCCGCCAACATCCAACACATCTATGCCTTTGTGAACACGGTCACCGGCAATGGGGTCACCGATCTCGAGGGGCGGGGGTTCATCTTTCCTTCTGCCGTGTTGGTGCCGGGCGACGTGGCGGCGGCGGCGGTGCTGTCCCTGGCGCTGAGCTGGCTGATCACCTATTTCCCGGCGCGCCGGGCTGCGGCCATGCACCCGGTCGAGGCGTTGCGTTATGAGTGAGGCGGTGCTGCGCCTTGAAGGCGTGACAAAAACCTACGAAGGCGCGACCGACACGCCCGTACTGCGCGGCGTGGACCTGACGCTGGCGCCGGGCGAGATCGTGGCGCTGGTGGCACCGTCGGGCGCGGGCAAGTCGACGCTGTTGCACATCGCAGGACTGCTCGACACGCCCACTGCCGGGCGGGTCAGCCTGTTGGGCCGCGATATGGGCAGCGCGCGCGACGGCGCGCGCACCGCGGCGCGGCGGGACCAGATCGGGTTCATCTACCAGTTTCACCACCTGTTGCCTGAATTCAGCGCGCTGGAAAACGTGGCGCTGCCGCAGCGCGCCGCGGGCGTATCCCGGTCCGAAGCGGACACGCGTGCCGCCGATCTGCTGTCGCGCATCGGCCTTGGCCACCGCACCGACCACCGCCCCGCGGCGCTGTCGGGCGGCGAACAACAGCGCGTTGCGTTTTGCCGCGCGCTGGCCAATACACCCGCCCTGATCCTTGCCGATGAACCGACCGGCAACCTCGATCCCGACACCTCGGATCAGGTGTTCGAAACCCTGATCGACATGGTGCGCGGACAGGCCGCGGGCACTAGCCGCGCCGCCCTGATCGCCACCCACAACCACGACCTTGCGGCGCGCATGGACCGAACTGTACGGCTGGAAAGTGGCTGCATTGCAACAGATTAGCGGGCACACGCCCCGCATCAGGGCAAAAACAGACTGTTTCCCAAACCGCGCCTAATCCGGTTGCCCGGAATTTGTTAACCAACACGCAAGAGTTGTTATTCTGTGAGGGTTGATCCATGTCTGCCATGGCGATTTTTTGGCTGCTGACCGGTGTTGCATTTGTCGGGGTGATCGGAGTGTCCGACAATGACGGCACCGGGATCACCGAGGATGAGAACGAGGGCCTGAACCTCACGGGCACGGACGGCGCCGATGCGCTGACCGGCAGTGCGGACAACGACACGATCAGCGGAGGCGACGGCAACGATATCGTCGAGGCTGGGGCCGGCGCCGACAGCGTGTCAGGGGATGCCGGCAACGACAGCATCGCGGGCAATGCGGGTGCCGACACGCTTGATGGTGGCGACGGCGATGACACCGTTGGCGGCGGCGATGGCAGCGACAGCATCCTTGGCGGCGCCGGTGCCGACAGCCTGAGCGGATTTCAGGGATTTGACACCATCGATGGTGGCACCGGCAACGACACGATCGACGGCTCGGACGGCAATGACGTGCTGCTGGGCGGCGTCGGAGACGACTCGATGCTGGGCGGCGACAATCAGGACAGCCTGACCGGCGGGGACGGTGCGGACACCCTGTCAGGCGGCAACGGTTTCGATACGCTCGAAGGTGGCGCGGGCACCGATTCCCTATCGGGGGATGCGGGTGCGGACCGGCTTGATGGCGGCGCAGGTGATGACACGCTGGATGGCGGGTTTGGGGCCGACGCGCTGATCGGTGGCGTGGGCAATGACGTGCTGCAGGGCGGTGCGGGCGACGGCGTGGCCGACAGTCTGAGCGGTGGTGAAGGGCTCGACACCCTGATCCTGGGCGCGACAGACATCGGGACGGGCGGCACCGGCGCAGACAGCTTCGAGCTGGCGCCCGGGGAAACGGGCGCTGTCACCATCACCGACTTTGTGGACGGTGAAGACGCCATTGTCGTCAACTACACCGGCACGGCCCCCACACTGACCGGTCAAACGGTGGCCACGACAGACCCCTCGGGTGTCACCTTGACCTTTGACAGCGGGGCCACGATTTTTCTGGCCGGGCTGACAGCGGAAATCTCGGCCAGTTCCATCGCCTTTGTCGAAGATACCGGCAACGACACCACCGATCCCGGCGATCCCACGGTGGACGTGCAGAACGGCGATGACGGCAACAACACAATCGGTGGCCCATCGCCGGGTGTGGCGGCTGACTATTTCGGCGCTGCGGGCAGCGACCAGCTGACCGGCGGCGATCAGGCGGACACGCTCGAAGGGGGCACCGGCAGCGACTTGATCAATGGCGGCGCAGGCAATGACGTGATCTTTACCACCACGGCGGCGACCACGGACGCGTCCGACGCGGATGTGGACATCGTCGATGCTGGCGCGGGCGACGACATCATCGCGCTGGGTGCAGGCGATCAGGCGACCGGCGGCACCGGCGCCGATACCTTTGTGGTGGTGGATGATGTCAGCAGCGGCACGGTGACCGTCTCCGACTTTGTCCCCGGCACCGACACCTTGAATGTCGAGGCAGCCGACCCGTCGACCGTGACGTTCACCCAGTCGGTGGCAACAGCCGGGCTCGAGATCACGATTGTCACCAGCGGCACGCCCGGCGCGACCATCCTGCTCAGCGGTCTGGCGGCAGAAATTGACCTGTCGACCATCACGGTCGAGGCTGCTGGCGCAACGGCGGCTCTGCCTTAGGCGGGTGATTGACGCAGCGCGCGTTTTCCTTTCACACTGCGCGTCGGCGCGGACGGTTGTCCGCGCCGCATTGCTGTGAAAGGGCCGCCAATGACCACGCAACCGCTGACCGAAATCACCCGCGTGGTGCAACAGGCCCTCGCGCGTCACGGCGCCGCCCCCGTTGCTGCCGCAGAGGTCGCGCGCGCCGTGGCCCGGGCCGAGGCGTTCGGCAACCGGATCTGCGGGCTCTACTACCTTGAAAGCTACTGCAAGCAGCTGCAGACCGGCCGCGTGAATGGGCAGGTGGTCCCTGTGCTCAGCCGCCCGCGCCCCGGCGCCGTTGTGGTCGACGCGGGTTTCGGCTTTGCCCAGCCTGCCTTCACCTACGGCCTCGCGCCTGCGCTTGATGCGGCGCGCGAGAACGGGGTGGCGAGCCTCGCCATAACGCACGCCCATACCTGCACATCGCTGGGCTATTTCACCGAACAGGTGGCACAGGCCGGGATGCTGTGCCTTGGGTTCACCAACGCCTCGCCCATCGTCGCCGCCCCGGGTGGTAAGACGCGGGTGATCGGCACCAATCCCATCGCCTTTTCTGTGCCCAACGGGTCGGGCGGGCTGGCGCTGCACATGGACCAGTCGACCACTGCCGTCGCCCTGGGCAAGATCACGATGGCCAAGGCGGCAGGCGAGGCGATCCCCGAGGGTTGGGCCGTGGATGCCGCAGGCCGCCTCACGACCGATCCCGAAGCCGCACTCGCCGGGTCGCTGGTGTCATCGGGTGGATACAAGGGTTGGGGCTTTGGCCTGATGGCCGAACTGATGGCCGCGGCCATTGCGGGCGGCGTGCTCAGCCGCGATGTGAACCCGCTCAAGGCGCCCGAGGGGCCGCCGCATGATCTGGGGCAGTACTACCTGCTGATCGACCCCGACGTGTCGGACGTGTTCTGGCACCGGCTGACCGATCTCGTGACAGCCGTGGCCCAGGACGACGGCGCGCGCATGCCGGGGCAGGGCCGCCAGCCTGCCGATCCTGCCACGCTGGACCCTGCGGCCTGGGCACAGGCCCTGGACCTGGCCGGGGAAGGGGCGAAGAGCGCCTGAAAGGCGACGATGAGCGCGCGCTTCACGTCTGCTGCGTCAGCCAAACGCCCACAGCCATCAACGCTATCCCGCCCAGCCGCGCAGGCCCCAGCGTCGTCGCTGCAGCCCCAAACAGGCCAAAGTGATCAATCGCCGCCGCCGAGATCAGCTGCCCCAGCAGAACAAAGAACACCGCATTCCCGACCCCGAAATGCGGCGCGATATAGGTGATCGACAACACGTAAAATGCAATCAGCGCCCCCGCCAGCAGCAGATGCCGCGGCGCCGATCCCAGACGGTCCAGCCCCGCCGCTCCGGTCAGGGCAAAAGCCACCCCGGCACATACCAGCGCCACCGCAAACAGCACCAACGCCGCTGCTGACGGGCTGCCCAAATGCGTTCCCAACGCTGCGTTGAGCGCCGCAAGCAGCGGAATGCCGATCCCCGCCAGCAACATGATCACCGCGTAGTGCGCCATGGCCTTCTCCTCAGCCGCAAATCCCGTTTAGTTCGACCCCGTCCCACGGCAACCGCACGTCCGAGGGCCGCGATTGCGGCAGCGGGGCCAGCGGCATCTCGGCACTGATCAATGCGTGCAGCCGCTTGGTGCGCGGCGCCTGCGGGGCCAATGCGCGGCAGCACACGAATTCCTCCACGATGGACCCTTGCTGCTCATAGCCGAAATCCAGAAATGCCTGATCGTTGTCGATGTCAAAAAGGTAAGGATCGGTGCCAAACCGGTTCCAGCGATGCTCCGTCGCCGCGCGCAGCGGGGTGTAGCCGGTGCGGTCCCGGTTCTGCCACTGCCAGACATGGGTCAGCTCATGCGCCAGCAGCATCGCTGCGACCAGGTTGATCTCGTCCGGGTAGGCGGGCACGTAGTCATCCAGATACCAGTCGCGGTCAAACAGCACGCGCTGGTACAGCGCCACAGCCGCCGGTTTCGCGGTCACGATGTCCGTGGTGGGCGGCGGCACGATCAACTCGCGGCAAGTCACGCGCGGGCGCGGCTTGCGGCGAAAGGTGACGGCCCGCGTTGGTGCGCCATCCACCAGCCGCACCTTCGAGGTGTCGAGCTGATCGCCATGGATCTTGGCGGCAAAGGCAACCTCCGCATCAGTCATCGGACGCCCCGAACAGGCGGTCAGCAAAACGAACACGAAAATCAGACGCCAGATCATGCCCCGATAGGGCCGCAATCGCGGGCAAAGCGCAAGGGGTCTAGACGGTGGCAAAGGTCGCCGTGGCCACGGCAACGGGTTTGCCGCCGGGCAGGGTGGTCAGCGTGCAGCGCGCAAATATCAGCGCGCGGCCCGCGCGGACGATCTCGGCCTCGGCCCGCAGCGTGTCGCCCGTGCCGGGGCGCAGGAACTGCGTGTCCAGCGTGACGGTCGCCACCGGCACCATCTCGCCCCGCTGCGCGCCGCAGGCCAGCACCATCGCGGTGTCGGCTAGCGTCGCCATCGCCTGTCCCGACACGATGCCGCCCGTGCGGGCAATGTCGTCGGTTACGGGGATGTCGAGCGTGACGCCCGTGGCAGAGACGGCGCTGACCTCGGGACGCAGCGCGCGCACCCAAGGTGCAAAATTTTCGTCGAGAAAGCGTTGAACGCTGTCGGGTTCCATGGGCAACCTTCTGAAAAAACGCAACTTCTACAATGGGTTGTATTTTTGCGTCGCGCAAGCGTTAACCTGTAGTTAACCCTTGAGTCGTACGTCTACGCGTATGAGGGGGCAGCGTTCCGCCCCGATGGGTTAGCGAGTAGCAACGGTAAGCGGAAGCTTGCGTTTGGTGAAGAGAGAGCCACGGTGACCAACACACCGCGGCTCTTTTTTCGTTTTTGGGGGTTTGTGCAATTGGAAGATGCCACCCGGGCGACTGCCAGCCAAAACCCTCAAAACGTCGCCGCGGAACTCAAGGGCGGAATCAAGCCGCAGGCGCCGCCCCATCGCCGGGCCGCCCCCCGGCACGGCGATATGGTTGGGTTTGGTGCTTAGCCTTGAGCGAAGATGTACGTGGCGGGGATAAAGCGCAGTAGCGGGAAGGTCGGATCGCCGTACCGCGGCCCGACGATGGGGGTGTGTTCAGCGCCGAAACTTACTGCGTTGTTCGAGCCACTCTAAGTCACCATCGTTGAGGTGACTTGTCGTATGCAACATCTTGGATGGAGCAGTACCTCCGTACATGAAGCTCCATCCGCGCGAGTCTTTAAATACCTCGGGAAAATTCGCGCAATTCTCCCATCGCAAAGCTTTTTCTTTTTCTTCCGTCATCAATCCAAACTGAATAGTTGGCCAAGATTTTGCTGCGGCAGGCGCATGTTCACTTTCCAACCTTTCCGGCGATGCTTTTATGTCTTCCATCGAAGAGCAGAAGGGTCTGAGAAAAAACACTAGTCTGTCAAGTTTTTGAAGGTCGAGAGGTTTGATTAATAAATCAATCTCGCGATACCTTCCTCTCGCCGATCCGTTTTGCTCAAATCTCTTTAAGCATTCCAAAAAAGACTCTTTAGCAAAGTCTTTCCAGCGGTCCGCCACCTTAGCGAAACGGCACACGTTTATCTCTGTTGGGAATGCGTTAGTGTAGGTCGCGAAGACGCGGCTTTTAAAGCTAGAGCAAAACTTATGCGAAAATTGCGCGCTACCGCCCTCAAGCAGGATCGCGCATTTGATATACTTCTCTAATGCTTGCCCTGCATTCCAAGCAAAATGCTTGAAAAGTCCATTTCTTGCGGCAAGCCTAGCGCAGATGTAGTCATCGTCAGCGGTATACCAATAGTGTTCGCGAATAAGCCGTTCGCGTTCCGGCGTCAGCATATCTCAAACATCCAACTCCTCCACAAACCGCGCATTCTCCTGGATGTACTGAAACCGCAACTCCGGCTTTTTTCCCATCAGCCGCTCCACAAGGTCCCCGGTCTGCCCCGGCTCATCCTCGTCGATGCTCACCCGGATCAGTTTCCGCGTCTCCGGGTTCATCGTCGTCTCTTTCAGGTCCTTGGCGTCCATCTCGCCCAACCCCTTGAAGCGGGACACGTCGATTTTGCCCTTGCCGCCCAGACCCTTGTCCAGCCACGCGTCCCGTTCGCGTTCATCCAGGCAGTAGACCCGCCGCGCGCCCTGTGTCAGTCGGAAGAGCGGCGGGCAGGCGAGGTACAGGTGGCCTGCGTCGATCATCGGGCGCATCTGGGTGTAGAAGAACGTCATGAGCAGCGCCGCGATATGCGCGCCGTCCACGTCCGCGTCGGTCATGATGATGATCTTGTCATAGCGCAGGTCGTCGACGTTGAACTTGGTCCCCAGACCGACACCCAGCGCCTGCGTCAGATCGGAAATCTCGGCATTGGACCCCAGCTTGGACGACGCCGCCCCCAGCACGTTCAGGATCTTGCCCCTGAGCGGCAGCAGCGCCTGCGTCTTGCGGTCCCGCGCCATCTTGGCCGACCCGCCTGCGCTGTCGCCCTCGACGATGAACAGCTCGGTGCCGTCCCGCGCGGTCGCCGAACAATCAACCAGCTTGCCCGGCAGGCGCAGCTTTTTCGTGGCCGACTTGCGCGCGGTCTCTTTCTCCTGCCGCCGCCGCAGCCGTTCCTCGGCCCGCAGCACGAGGAAGTCGAGGATCGCGCCCGCCGATTTCGTGTCCGCCGCCAGCCAGTTGTCAAAGTGGTCGCGGACCGAGTTTTCCACCATCCGCTGCGCGTCCACAGTGGCCAGCCGGTCCTTGGTCTGGCCCACGAACTCAGGCTCGCGGATGAAACACGACACCAGCGCGCCCGCCCCGGTGATCAGATCCTCGCGCGTGATCATCCCGGCCTTCTTGTTGCCCGCAAGCTCGCCATAGGCCTTGATCCCCTTGAGGATCGCGGCCCAGAACCCGGCCTCGTGCGTGCCGCCTTCGGGCGTGGGCACGGTGTTGCAGTAGGACTGGATGAAGCCGTCGCGCGACGGGGTCCAGTTGATCGCCCATTCGACCTTGCCCGGCGCCTTGAATTTCTCGAACGACACCGACCCGGCAAAGGGCGCATCGGCATAGGTCGTGGCCCCTGAAAGCGTCTCGTTCAGGTAATCCGACAGCCCACCGGGAAAATGAAACGTCGCCTCGGTCGGGGTGTCGCCATCCTCGATCGCGGTCTTCCACCGGATCTCGACGCCGGAAAACAGGTACGCCTTGGACCGCGCCATCTTGAACAGGCGCGCGGGTTTCAGGCGGAGAGAGCCAAAGATCTCCGCATCGGGATGAAAGGTGACAGCCGTCCCACGCCGGTTCGGGGCAGCGCCGATCTTGTCCAGCTTGGTCTGCGGCACGCCGCGGGCGAACTCCATCGCGAATAGCTCGCGGTTGCGCGCCACCTCGACCCGTAGGTGGTCCGACAGGGCGTTCACCACGGACGAGCCGACACCGTGCAGGCCGCCTGACGTCTCATACGAGTCACCCGAGAACTTGCCGCCCGCGTTCAGAGTGCAAAAGATAATCTCGAGCGCCGATTTGCTGGGATCCTTGGGGTGCGGATCGGTGGGAATGCCGCGGCCATTATCGCGCACGCTCACGTGGCCGTTTTCGTGCAGCTCTACCTCGATCCACGTGGCGTGCCCCGCCACCGCCTCGTCCATGGAATTGTCGATGATCTCGGCCACCATGTGGTGCAGCGCGCGGTCGTCCTTGCCGCCGATATACATGCCGGGGCGCAGGCGGACATGCTCCATGTCCTCCAGCACCTGAATCGAGGAGGCGTCATAGTCCGAGGCGCTTTTGGCCCCGCTCAAAAGGTCGGTCATGGCAGCTGCTCTGTCTCTTGGTTTGTCGCGCAGTATGCCAGAGCGGTGTGAAGCGGGGAAGGGGGTGCGCACGCTGGCGGCGCTATCGTGCAATGCCCCTTGCCTTGGCCTGCACCTTTGCCCGACAAACGCACGGCAGGGTAAAAGGAGGAGCTGTGTGCGCAGAGAAGTGTTTTTGCATGCGGGCGCGCACCGCACGGGTACGTCCAGCTTCCAGCTGTGCCTTGCGACGAACGCCGGGGCGCTCGCGCAGATGGGATATGACGTGGCCTATCCCCGGCGCGAAGGGATCGCCGGTGGCAATCTGCACCTGCGCCTGCCGCGCCCGAAGGACAGCGACGACGACACGCCCGCCTTTGTCGCCAAGGTGCAGCGCGCGTTGAAGAAACAGGTAAGCGATGACCACCGGCGGCTGGTCCTGTCGGATGAAAACCTGCCCGGCGTCATCCTGCATTTTCTGAAAGGCCGGCTTTATCCCAACCGCCGCAAGCGCGCCCGCGTGTTCCACGATGCCCTGCCCGCCATCGACGCGGCGGTGGCGCACATCCTGTTCGTCATCCGGCCCTATGATCAGCTGTTTATCTCCGGCTATCGCAAACACGCCGAAGACAACCCGCTGCGCCCGTTCGGGCACAACGCCGACGCCATGAGCCGCTTTTCCGGTGGCTGGCCCGACACCGTGCAAACGCTGCGCAACGTGCTGCGCCCGGACCGGATGACCGTCGTCGACTATGCCAAACGCGGAACCAGCCGCGCGCTGCTGGCCCGGCTTGTGGATGTGCCGGAGGCAGAGTTCGCAGAACCGCAGCGCGCGCTCAACACCTCGGCCACCGACGCGGCACTTGAGCATCTGCAGGGCATTTACCACACCGGCCAAAGGCTTGAGCGATCCGCATGGATGGACGTGATCGACAGGTTCTCCGACCAGACCGAGGATCGCGGCTTTACGCGCTTTTCCCCCGAACAACAGGCACGTCTGCACGACCGCTATGCACAGGACCTCGACACGCTTGCCGCGATCGACGGAATATCGCTCATCGCCTAAGCCGCCGCGTGCGCCAAAAAAACATACCCGCGCCACACTGGCGACACCTCGGCCTGAAAGGAACCGGTGGTTGAACAAGTTTGGCGGGACGACGGCAGATGCGCTTTTTCCAGATGATCCTCTTGGCCCTTGGCCTGGCCATGGTGGCGGCCGCAGGCGTTGGCGCGGATTACGTCATGCAAAAGGAAAAGGCTCAAGGCGCCTATGACCACCGGACCTATGTCAGTGGCCTGATCGACCGCGTGGGCAACACCGGCGGCATCCTCGGGCTGATCTTCCGCAACTCGACCAAGATCGACCTCGCGATGCCTGACCCGCCCACGGGCTGGGAAGCCTGGTACATCGACGAAAACCACGAACGCGCGGTCTATAGCGATGAACAGTGGCCGGTGATGACGCGCGAGGCCAGCGTGGTCCTTGACCAGATGCCGGAACTGGAATTCGTCAGCACGACCGATCAGGCGCTGTACGAGGCGTATCTGGAAGACACCTCAACCGCGTACACCCGCGGCGACAACACGCTCCTGCTTTTTGTCTCGGACGACAACATCCCCGTGAACCAGCCGGTGCTTGAGAAACTGAACCAGCTGGGCACCGCGCATCTCGATGCAATATCGACCAAGAGCGACTGGCGCCGCATCAACGGTCAGATGTGGCAAGAGGTCGAAGACCCGATCACCCGCAGCGAAAACGGCCTGCGGCCGCATCGGTTGCGCTCGTTCGAGGCGCAATTTGGCTCGGTCACGATCTATATCGATGCGCGCGCATCCGACGATGCACTGATGCAATTCCTCGAAGGGTTCGATCTCACCGGTCTGCAGCGGCTGGCGGCCACGGGTTCTGCTGCAGGCACAACCGCGCAGACCGCGACACCCGAAGACACCCCCCTGCGTCCGAAACTGCGGCCTGCAAAGCTCTGACGCGCCGCGCCTAAACCGGCCATTTCTTGGACAAAAGCCCGGCCTTTTGCTGCTCGTCCACGACGCGGCGGTAATGTTTCATCTTGTGATCCGGCCCGAACACCGACCGCTTGGCGCGGGCGCGGTGCACGCGGCCCATGTGGTGAAAATGCGGGGGCAAGTCACAGACCTTGTCGTCATCCCGGTTCAGACACAGGCACAGCGCGCTGTGCTTGATCGGACCCCGGCTGCGGCGCGGGCGCGGGGCGGCAAAGGCGATGCCGGGCACACCGTAGGTGCGCACCAGGATCTGTGTCGCAGCGGCCCCCAGCGAATGGCCAATGATGTATTTCGGGCGCAACCGCTCGGCTTCGAGCCAGTCGTAGATCACCTTGGTAAAGCGCAAAAAACCCTGATGCCAGGTGGTGCCGGATGCGCCTTTTTCGGTGGTGCTGTCGTTCAGGCGATAGCGCTTGCCACCGATATTGAGCACCCGCAGATTGAACTTCAGGTAATCGGCCACCGAATTCGATCCCGGCACCAACAGGATCCCGTTGTCGAGAAACAGCGCCTGAACGTCATTGCGGTCCAGCGACCCCTGCAGCCGCGGCGCCAGCGACCGGTGCGTGGGCCCGATATACGCCGCCTCGACCAAGGCGGCAGCGCGGGCGATTTCATACCGATAACTCATGTCAAAAAATCCTTTGGAAATGCGGTCATGGTGCCGGTTTGCCGTCGCTCTGCCAAGGGGGCTGTGCGGCGCGGGTGGCAGATCGGCCCTTCGGGGAGGATTTTTTGAAACAGAGAAGGGACCGGTTAGCGCCGTTTTAACGGTCCGTGCGCTACGGCGGGCTCTGAATGCCTTTTTGACATGGGAAGTCTGCGGGATGACGCTCCACCTCTTTTCGGGATACGCGGCCAGCGAATTTCAAGCGACCGAAAGCACAGCCAGTGATGGCACCCCGACCAAGGTCTTTGTGGTGCCGGGTAACACCTCGCGCAATTTCGAGGTGGAGGATGATGACGCACAGCTGTCGGGTGCCGGTGGAAGCCGAACCACCTCGGCGGACGACACGCAACAGGCGCGCGTGTCCCAAGGCGGCGCGCAAGAGGCGTCGGGCACACTTTATTTGCAGCGGGTCGTTACATTTGAGGACGCCGACGGAAACACGTTTACCGGCTACGGTTTGCGGATCGAGGAGACGGGTGAAACCTACTATGTCTTTGCCGATCCGCCGCCGCCCGCTGGTACGGAGCTGACCTATGTCGCCTCAGAGGCGCCGCCCGCTGATGGCGTCGCCTATGCACAACTGGCGGGCAACGACTTCTACAATTCGGACGCTGACGACGATGGCTCGGATCTGGACGAGGCCGACGACAGCGATGACGACGAAAATGACAACATCTCGTCCGGGGCCGGAAACGACGCCATCATCACCGGCGAGGGCAACGATACGGTGGATGCGGGCGCGGGTAATGACGGGGTTGCCGCGGGCGAGGGCGATGACAGCGTCGCAGCCGGCGATGGCGCGGATTCGGTTGAAGGTGGCGCAGGCAACGACACGATCGACGGCGGCAGCGGCAATGATACGCTGCGCGGCGGTGAGGGCAATGACAGCGTCGATGGCGGCGACGGGGTCGACATCCTCTATGGCGGTGATGGCAATGACACGCTGTCGGGCAATGGCGACGGCGACTACATCCTTGGGGATGCGGGCAATGACCAGATTTTTGGGGGCGACGGCGATGACGCGGCCACCGGCGGCGCGGACAACGACACGGTTTGGGGCGGCGCTGGGTCGGACCTGCTCTATGGCGGGGATGGCGACGACTATGTGCTGGGCGACGGCAGCAACGGCGCTGACGGCAACGACACGCTCTCGGGCGAGGCGGGCGATGACACGCTTTATGGCTATGGTGGCAACGATGTGCTGACCGGCGGGGCCGGGAATGACTATTTCCTCGTGGGGCAGGGCAACGACACGATCACCGATTTCAACTTCGGCAACACCGGCGACCTTGGTGACGGGGATATGTTCAACAATGACTACATCAACCTGGCCGGATATTATGACAATCTGAATGAACTGCGCGCCGATTTCGAAGATGACGGGATCCTGAACCAGTCCAACAGCACCGACGACAAGGGGCGCGCGGTGGATTACTCGGACAACGCGCGGTTCACCAACAGCTCTGTGACGATGCAGAATGCCAGCGCGTCCAGCTTTACCGCGGACAATACGGGCGTTGCGTGTTTTGCCGCGGGCACGCAGGTGGCCACGCCGCAGGGGCCGCGGGCGGTCGAGACGTTGCAGGCCGGCGATCTCGTGGTGACCTGCGATCACGGCAACCAGCGCGTGAAACGCATGTCCGCCGAACCACATCGCCGCAAGGCCAACCCCTGCCGCGATCCCTCCAGAAAGAAGCCGCTGGATCAGGTCGTC
>JBCBCR010000018.1:0-28873 GCA_038530495.1 Pseudomonadota bacterium
GTTTTGTACAAAACACCCCCCGATTTCATCAAAATGTCCGCCTTTGTCACTTTGCTGATCAACCTCGACGCCAGTTCCGACCGGCTGAGGGCAGCAGAGACGGTGATGGCGGTCCAAGGGGCCGCGTTCGAGCGTGTGCCAGGCATCGATGGCCGTCAGACCCCGGTCGACACGGTCGAGGTCTATGATGACGCAGCGGCGCGGCGTTACTTTGGCCGCACGCTGACCCCGGGCGAGGTGGGCGCCTATCAAAGCCATGTGCGCGCTCTTGAAACCTTTTTGGCCGGTGGGGCCGCGTTTGGTCTGATCCTCGAAGACGACATGGACCCGGACGCGTATGCGATGGCGTTTGTCGGGGAGATTGTCAGCTGGCAAAAATCGCGCTGGCAACAGGATTGGTATGTCGCGAACCTCGGCGCCAAACGGCAGAAGATCACCACGCCGCTGATCGATTTCGAAGGCGGCGACAGCACGGTCACTCTGGCGCGGGCGCATTATTTTCCGATGCTGGCCACGGCGAACCTGTGGACGCGCGATGGCGCGCGCGCCTTTCTGGACCAGCATCAAATGATCGACTGTCCGTGGGATCATGCGCTGCGTCGGTGGCTGACGGCGAATGACATGGGGCTGGTGGCGTCGCCGCTCTTGTTTTCCACAAGCCGCGCCGAAAGCACCATCGACAGCAGCGCGCCGGAGGGGCGGCGCGGGGCCGAGGATCGGGACCGGTTCTACCGCCTGCGCCGGATGCGCCGGAATTGGGGTGACAGGCTGCGCGCCCTTGTTCATAAGACGCGCAACGGACCCCGGTACAAGCGGCAATAGGCCAGAAAGCGCGATCATGACCTCACAGCCGGTGGTGCAAAGCTTTTTTCGCTACAACATCGACCCGCGCCTGTTGGACGCGCAGAACCGCGTGTTCGCCCATCTGGGTGTGCCCCTGAACCAGGACCGCGATGACGACAACAGCCACGCGGGCTGGCTGACTGACTTGATGCGGCGCGATGGGGACGATGACGAAGTGGTGGTGATCGCCGACATCGACGCCTTTCCGCTGAGCCACGCGGCCTATGCGGAGATGGTGGCGCGGGCCGAGCGCGGGGCCATCGCGGGGCTGGCGCAGACGACAAACCATCTGGATCCGTCCAAGATCTTTGCGGCGCCGATGTTTCTGGCGCTCAAGCGCGGGGTGTACCGGCAGTTCGGGTCACCGGACCTCAAAGCGTATGAAACGGGGGACGTGGCGCAGATCCTCACGGACACGGCACACGAACGCGGCGTTGAGGTTGCACTGACCTATCCGCGCTTTGCGCTGCAGCCGATCTGGCCGCTGGCGGATCGCGGGGTGTACGGCGTCGGCACGTTCTATGGCGAGCACGAGTTTTTCCACCTGTACTTTGCCCGGTTGGCGCACACGGTTGATCTGTTTTGCGAGGTGGCCGACGGCGTGATCGCGGGGCAGCACGACTGGGGCCGCTACCTCGATATCCTAGCCAAGGCACCGCGCCCGGACAAGAAAGCCAACCCAATCGTGCACAACTTTCGCAAGCTGCGGCAGAAGATGCGCGCCCGCTGACCGGTACGCGCACTGGTACAATACATCCCTTGCAAGTCGCTGCGCGCTTTGTCTCTATCGCGCTCGACAAATCTGGAGGCATCGACATGATCGAGAAACGTCAGTTCTATATCAACGGGGCTTGGGTCGATCCGGTGGACGGGTCGGACCATCAGGTGATCAACCCCTCGACAGAAGAGCCGTGCGCCGTCATTTCGCTGGGCGGGCAGGCCGATGCAGACGCTGCCGTATCGGCGGCCAAGGCGGCGTTCCCGGCGTGGATGGCGATGGATCCCGCGGACCGGATCACGTTGGTGGAAAAGGCGCTGGAAATCTATTCGGCCAAGGCCGAAGAGATGGCGCAGCTGATCAGCCTCGAGATGGGCGCGCCGATGGATGTGGCCCGCCAGCAGCAGGTGCCCGCAGGCATCGGACACCTTAAGGCGTTTGTGCGCGCGGCCAAGAATTTCGAGTTCATCCGCCCGCTGGGCCCACATGCGCCAAGCGACCGGATCATCTATGAAGCGGTGGGCGTGACCGCGCTGATCACGCCGTGGAACTGGCCGATGAACCAGATCACGCTCAAGGTCGGGGCCGCGGCTATCGCGGGCTGCACCATGGTGTTGAAGCCGTCCGAGGAATCGCCGCTGAGCGCGATGCTGTTTGCCGATGCGATGCACGAGGCCGGGTTCCCCGCGGGTGTCTTCAACCTTGTGAACGGTGACGGCATGGGCGTGGGCACTGCGCTGACCGGGCACAAGGACGTGGATATGGTCAGCTTTACCGGGTCGTCCCGGGCGGGGCGGCAAATCTCGATCAACGCGGCTGAGACGCTGAAGCGTGTGCATCTGGAACTGGGCGGCAAAGGGGCCAACCTGATCTTTGAAGATGCCGATGAAAAGGCGATCAAGCGCGGCGTGCTGCGCATGATGAACAACACTGGCCAAAGCTGTAACGCCCCCAGCCGGATGCTGGTCCAACGCGGCATTTATGACCGCGCGGTCGAAGAGGCCGCCGCCGTGGCCGACAAGGTCGCCGTCGGCCCCGCGAGCGAAGAAGGTCGCCATATCGGCCCGGTCGTCAATGAAACCCAGTGGACCAAGATCCAGGACCTGATCCAGACCGGCATCGACGAAGGCGCGCGGCTGGTGGCCGGCGGCACCGGGCGGCCTGATGGTCTGAACAAGGGTTACTACGTGCGGCCCACGGTCTTTGCCGATGTGAACAACGACATGACCATCGCGCGCGAAGAGATCTTTGGCCCCGTGCTGACGATCATCCCGTTCGATACCGAAGAAGAGGGCATCGAGATCGCAAATGACACCGTTTACGGCCTGACCAACTATGTGCAGACGCAGGACGGCGCGCGGCTGAACCGGGTGGCGCAGGCATTGCGGTCGGGCATGGTCGAGATGAACGGCCAAAGCCGCGGCGCGGGTGCACCTTTCGGCGGGATGAAGCAGTCTGGCAACGGGCGCGAAGGCGGCGTCTGGGGCATCGAGGATTTCCTTGAGGTCAAATCAGTCGCCGGTTGGGCGGCTGAATAGTCTGGGAATCCTGACTACCCAATTCGCGCAAAAGTAGTGATGATCCTCCAATCGCATATTTGATTGGGGGATTTTTATGGCGACGTTTTATCGCTGGGTGCCACGTGAACACGCGGAGGCAGCCTTTGAACTGGGTCTGGTATCGCATAACGGTTCGGCCACGTGGATTTTCAGCATGGATGTGGGCAATTTCTATCGGCCTAGTGTGAGCATCACCAAGGATGCGTGGCTGTTGGCGTTTGAGGTCAGCGACAACGCGACAACGAACCTGACCACGCACAACCTGATCAAGTCGACAGCCGACGATTATGAGGGTGAGAACCAGCACCCGTGGAAGAACATCGTCAAAGACAATGAGATCGGCGCCATCGGGATCGGGCGACATCGGCAAAAGACAACAAACTGGCACACCGAGACGCGATGGGCGACCAAGAAGGAGGTCGCCAAGGCACTGGGTATCAGCGAGCTGTCGGTCGACGTCGGCTATCGTCCCGGTCGGACCTGGCCAAAGTAGTCAGAATGGCACGGGCGCGGTGAAGCGCATCGGGCGGCTGTCGCGCGGGTGTTTGATGCGCAGGGTTTCCGAATGCAGCATTAGGCGCGGAAAGTCGCGCGCCGCCCCTGTCGCATAGAACGGATCGCCAAGGATCGGGTGCCCCAGCGTTTGCATGTGGACGCGCAGCTGGTGGCTGCGCCCGGTGCGGGGCATCAGGTTGACACGGGTCTCATCGGCGCAGTCGGTCAGGACGGTCCAGTCGGTGATCGCCTGTTTGCCGTTTTCGTGGTCCACATGCTGGCGCGGGCGGTTGGGCCAGTCGGTGCACAACGGCAGGTCAACGCGCCCGGTCTTTGGCGTCAGTCGGCCATGGACCCGCGCCACATAGGTTTTGCGTGCAGCGCGCAGTTCGAACTGGCGGCCAAGGAACCGTTGCGCGTCCTTGGTCAGGGCAAAGATCACCACACCCGAGGTATCCCGGTCGAGCCGGTGCACGACCAAAGCGGTCGGCCATCGTTCTTGCAGGCGGGAAATCAGGCAATCGGCCAGATGCGGCCCTTTGCCCGGCACGCTGAGCAGGCCAGAGGGTTTGTCCACGACCAGCAGGTCGGCATCCGCGTAAAGGATGGGCAGCGCGGTTTCGGGCGGGGCGTAGATGTCGCTCATGCCTGTCGCCTGACAAATCTGCGGCGCGGGTGCAACCCTAGGGCCGTGGCTTCACGATTTGGCGACCTGCCTGCCGGGGGCTTTCTTTCGCCCCCGAGATGCGGTCTGTCGAGGGGATGAGATATTTACTGTGCCTCTTCGCTTTGCTCATCGCCCCTGCGCTGAAGGCGCAGCCCTGCGGTCCTGACGGGCCTTGCGAGATTGAGGGCGGCAGTTATCACGTGATGTTGCCAGAAGGATGGGAAGACGCGGGACCGAAGCCTGCGCTGATGTTCTATCACGGTCACAACGCCACTGGGGCGATGGTGTTTCGCAGCGGTGGGCTGGCACGGGATTTTGTCGATCAGGGATACGTCGTGATCGCGCCGAACGGCACGCTGATCCAGGGGCGTCAGACGCGGCGCTGGGCCGGGCGCGTGGGCGCGGGGCGCGATGATGTGGCGTTCAGCCATGACGTACTGGCCGATGCCACTGCGCGGTTCGGGATTGACCCGGCGCGCACCTATGCCGCCGGGTTTTCTGCGGGCGGGTCGATGGTGTGGCTGATGGCGTGCAAGAGCGCGGGCACCTTTGCCGGGTACCTGTCACTGTCGGGCGCGTTGCGCCAACCCAATGACACCACCGATTGCCCGGACACGCCGGTGCGCATGCTGCATATCCACGGATTTGCCGACACGCAGGTGCCGCTGGAGGGGCGGGTGATCGGCAACTGGTATCAGGGGTCGGTCTGGGACAGTCTGGCGCTGGCGCGCCGTGCCGGACAATGCCGCAGCAATCCCGACCGCATCCGGATCACCAGCGATTATCGCTGCCGTCACTGGGACGAAAGCTGTGCTGCCGGCGGCGCTGTGCGGTTCTGCCTGCGCGAGGGTGGGCACGGGATGCCCAAGGGATGGACCGCGAAAGCGCGCGCGTTTTTCGAGGGCGGTTAGGCCCCGTGGCCCTTGGCTTTGCGCATCGTGCCGAGGATCGACACCGAATAGATGATCAACGCCGCCCAGATCATGGGAAAGGCGATCATGCGGGCGGTGTCAAAGGGTTCCTTGAACACCAGCACCGCGCACAGAAAGATCATCGTGGGTGCAATGTATTGCAGAATGGCGATGGTGGTCAGACGCAGCCGCTTGGCCCCGTTGGCGTACAGGATCAGCGGCACTGCCGTGACCGCGCCACATCCCAGCAGGAGCCATGTGGTGACATCGTCACCCGTCATGAACCCGCCTTGGGGCCCAAGCCACAGTACGTAGCCAAGCGCGGGCAGGAGAAGGATCAGAACCTCGAGCAAAAAGCCCTGGTTCGGGCCGATGGGCAGCTGTTTCTTGGCCAGCGCATAGAACCCCCAGCTGACCATCAGGCCGACAGCCGCCCATGGTACCGCCCCGGCAGAGACGGTCAGAACCACCACCGCCCCGGCGGCCAGTGCGATGGCCACCCATTGGATGCCCGCGGGGCGTTCGCCAAGGAAAAGGGCGCTAAGGGCGACCGAGAACAGCGGATTGGCGTAGTAGCCCAGCGAGGCGTCCAGGGCGCGCCCCTCGGCAATTGCCCAGACGTAGATGCCCCAGTTGACCGAGATCAGCGCCGCTGTCACGCAGCCCATGGCCAGCATCCGCGGGGTGCGCAGCGCCCGCCACAGATCGGACGTGCGGCGCAACGCGATCAGCAGAGCGGCGGCCACCGGCACGGCCCAGATGACGCGATGCGCCACCACCTCGGCGGGGCCGACGTGATCGAGTGCCTTCATGTACAGCGGCAGGAAGCCCCAAAGCACATAGGCCCCGATGGCAAAGCCGAGGCCTGCTGGCGTGTCCTGGTTGTCGGTGTTCATGCCTTGGCGCGGTCACCCTTGGGATCGTACATCGGGCGCAATGATGCCTCGGCCGCGACGCGGGTGCCAGCCACGTCGATCTCGTAGCTGGATCCCAGCACGTCCTGTGCCGTTTCGCCGGGGCACGGGACATAGCCCAGTCCCATAGCACCGCCCAGATGGTGCCCATACGCGCCTGAACTGAGATAGCCGACGATCTCGCCATCGCGCAGGATCGGTTCGTTGTGATAGAGTAGCGGCTCGGGATCGTTCAGGCGGAACTGGATCAGGCGCGACTGCAGGCCCTCGTCCTTTTTGCGCAGCACCGCGTCGCGGCCGATGAAGTCGGGCTTGTCGGTTTTGACGGCAAAGCCGAGGCCCGCCTCGAGCACGTGGTCCTCGCAGGTGATGTCGTGACCGAAGTGGCGGAAGCCCTTTTCGATCCGGCAGGTGTCCATCATGTGCATGCCGCACAGGCTGAGGCCCAGGTCCTCGCCCGCCTCGTACAGGGTTTCGAACGCGTGGCCTGCCATGTCGGCGCTGACATAGACTTCCCATCCCAGCTCGCCCACGTAGGTGACGCGGTGCACGCGCGCGAGGCCCATGCCAAGCTCGATCTCTTGGGCGGTGCCAAAGGGGTTGGTGTCGTTCGAAAAGTCGTTGGGGCTAACGCGCTGCATCAGCTTGCGGGCGTTGGGGCCCATGATCGCCAGCACGCCTTCGCCTGCGGTGACGTCCGTGATGACAACGCGCCGCTCGCCCACGTGGCGTTGCAGCCAGGTCTGATCGGCAAGCCGTGTAGCCGCGGGGGTGACGACGAGGTAGGCGGTTTCCGACAGGCGGGTGATGGTCACGTCCGCCTCGATCCCGCCGCTGTTGTTGAGGAACTGGGAATAGACGATCTTGCCCACTGGCACATCGTATTGCCCACCCGCGACGTGGTTCAAGAACGCGGTCGCATCCGGCCCCTCGACCCGCAGCTTGCCGAAGGATGACATGTCGTACATCCCGACGTTCTCGCGGATCGCCTTGTGTTCGGTGGCGACGTTGTCAAAGAAGTTCTGCCGCTTCCAGCTGTAGTCATACGCAGGCGTCTGGTTGTTTTGCGCAAACCAGTTGGCGCGTTCCCACCCGGCCAGTTCGCCCATGACCGCACCGCGGTCCAGCAGGTGTTGGTGGAAGGGCGTGCGGCGTATGCCGCGGGCTGTCGCCTTTTGCCGGTAGGGGAAGTGGTCGGCGTAGAGCAGGCCCAGCGTTTCGGTCGAGCGTTCGGCGAGGTAGGTCTTGTTTCCCTGGAACGGCTGCATGCGCATGATGTCCACGTCGCCCAGATCGAAGGGGCGCGCGCCGTCCTCCATCCACTGAGCCAGCGCCATGCCCGCGCCACCCGCCGACTGGATGCCGATGGAGTTGAAGCCGCAGGCGACCCAGACATTGTCCATCTCGGGCGCGAGACCAAGGTGGTATGCGTCGTCGGGCGTAAAGCTTTCGGGGCCATTGAAGAACGTGTGAATGCCCGCCTCGGCCAGCATGGGCATGCGGTTTACGGCCATTTCGAGGATCGGCTCAAAATGGTCGAAATCCTCGGGCAGTTGATCGAATTCGAAATCCTTGGGGATGCCGTTCACGGCCCATGGCTTGGCGTCCGGCTCAAACGCGCCGAGCAGCATTTTGCCTGCATCTTCCTTGTAGTAGGCGCATTCGTCCGGCACGCGGAGGACTGGCAGCTGGGTCAGGCCAGAAATGGCTTCGGTCACGATGTAGAAATGCTCGCAGGCCTGCAGCGGCACGTTGATGCCCGCCATCTTGCCCACGTCGCGGCCCCACATGCCGCCGCAGTTCACGATATGATCGCAGGTGATGTGGCCGGTGCTGCCGTCCTCGGCCTGCCAATCGACACCGGTGACGCGGCGCCCGGTTTTGGCGATGGCGGTGACGGCGGTGCGTTCGGCGATGGTGGCGCCCTGTTGGCGCGCGCCCTTGGCCAGCGCAAGCGCGATGTTGGCCGGGTCGCCCTGACCGTCGAGCGGCAGGTAGACGCCCCCGGTGACACCGTCGATATTGATGTGCTCGTAGCGCGCCTTGACCTCGGATGGTGAGATCTCTTCGACCTCGACGCCAAAGGCGCGGGCCATGGCGGCCTGGCGGTGCAGCTCTTCCAGCCGTTCGGCTGTCATCGCGGCGGTGATGGATCCCACGCGCTTGAACCCTGTGGCGACGCCGGTCTCCGCCTCGAGATCGCCATACAGCTCCTGGCTGTATTTGGCGAGCTTGGTCATGTTGGCGGTGGCGCGCAGCTGGGCGATCAGGCCCGCGGCATGCCATGTGGTGCCCGAGGTCAGCGCCTTGCGCTCCAAGAGCACCACGTCCTGCCAGCCCAGTTTGGTCAGGTGATAGGCGACCGAACAACCGACAACGCCGCCACCGATGATGACGACACGGGCTTGGGATGGCAGGTTGGGCATGGGAACTCTCCGTTAGACGATGGTGTGCCCCGCAGCTTGCAGCCTGCGGGCAATCTCGGCGATGTGGTCGGGGCCGACCTCGCAACACCCGCCGAGGATGGTGGCGCCGTGGTCGAGCCACGACAGGGCGTGGTCGGCGTAGATCTGCGGGCCCATATCGCGGCGCTGTTGCAAGTCGCCTGCGGTGGTACCGCCTTCGAGAAAGGCCTTGGTGATCTGGGTGAACCCGTTGGCGTAGGCGCCGGTGGGCACGCCTGCGGTGGCCATGACGTCGAGGGCCGGGCGCATGACTTCGGGCGCGGAACAGTTCAGCAGGGCGGCGTCTGCGTCAGCGGCCAGCGCTGCGGCTTCGGCCAGCGGCTCGCCCGAGCGCAGCTTGGTGCCGTCTTCGTCATCGACGGTGAAGGCCAGCCAGACGGGGCGGTCGCTGCTGCGGCCCGCAGCAAGGCAGGCGCGACCTGCGTCGACCGACGCGATGGTTTCAAACAGGATCACGTCACATGCTGGGGCGATGCGGTTTACGATTTCGGTATAGAGCGGTGTCGCCTCGTGCGCGGGTGGGTGCAGGTCGGCGCGGTAGCTGGCGCCCAACGGTCCGACGGATCCAGCAACGCGGGACCGCCCACGCACGCTGGCTGCGGCTTCCATTGCCGTGTCCAGCAATTCTTCGAACCGATCGGTCAAGTCGGGCAGCACGTCACCCTCACCGGCATAGTGGTTCGATGCTCCGCCGCGCAGCCG
Organism: Pseudomonadota bacterium; assembly: GCA_038530495.1. Lineage (GTDB taxonomy): Bacteria > Pseudomonadota > Alphaproteobacteria > Rhodobacterales > Rhodobacteraceae > Tateyamaria. Next base: position 9,275 of record JBCBCR010000018.1, read on the forward strand.
GTCGCGGTGGATGGCGTAGGTGTTCGACGTGGCCACGGACGCGCCCACATCAGCATAGTGCCGGTGCACATCGGCCACGATGCCGGGGTTGTCCAGCAGGTATTGCGTCGCCCAGAGCGGGGTGGCCGGTTTGCCCGACCGGTGGATCAGTTCCTGGCCCATGCCGCCGTCGAGGAGGGTGATATCAGTCATCGGAGATCTCAGAGAAAGGTTGTCAGGTACGCCGCGTAGGCGACATCGAAAAGAGCGCATCCGATCAGATACCAGACCGGCACAGTCGCCCCGACACCGACATATTTCACCGCATCCAAAAGGCCATGGGCCGCGATGGCCGCGATCAGGATAATTGGCGAAATGAGCAGCCCCAAAAGACCTGCAACGACAAACCCCGCTGACACACCCACCTCAAGCCGGACATGCGCGCCCTGAAGCGCTGCATGCACCGGGTAGGTAAAAAGCATCCCCAAAAGTGCGGCAAATCCGATCAGCCAAGTCCAACTGACCGGCAGCACCACATGCGCCAGAACGACCGCCACCACATAGCCGGTAAAGGCCAGTGGCAGCGCGCGAGGTACATATGTTGCGAATGCGGTGCTCATGGGGCGTGTCCCTTAGGCCCGAAGCCGTTCGTTCTGCGGATCCCACAGCGGGCCGTCTGCCTGCACCACGGCGCGGCACATCTGGCCAAAGATATCAATCTCGACCTCCGTGCCTTCGACCGCCAGTTCGCTGCGGACCATGCCAAGGGCAATGGACGCGCCGACACGGTGGCCATAGTCGCCGGATGTGGTTTCACCCACGACCTGACCGTCATGCCAGACGGTTGACATGTAGGGTGCGTCCTGTTCGCCCGCGTCCACGACGAGGGTCACAAACCGCTTCTTCGACCCCTGCTGCTTTTCGTTCATCAGCGCGGCCTTGCCCGGGAAATCCTGCGGCTTGTCCAGCTTGACGAAGCGGTCCAGCCCGCCTTCGAACAGGGTGTAGTCGGTGGACAGGTCGCCCTTCCATGTCCGGTAGCCCTTTTCGATGCGCAGGCTATTGAGTGCGTACATGCCAAAGGGCGTCGCACCGGCGCCAATGATCGCCTCGTAGATCGCGGGGATGTCGGCGGTGGCGGCGTGCACCTCCCAACCCAGTTCCCCGGCAAACGACACGCGCAGCATCGCCACATCCTTGCCCGCAACGCGCGCCTTTTGATGGGTCAGCCAACCCAGGCTCAGGTCCGCCTCGGCCCCGATCTGTTCGAACAGATCGCGCGATTTCGGCCCTGACACCACGAGCGTGCTGTAATCGGTCGTGTGGTCGGTCAGGGTCAGCCCCTCGGGCAGCCCATCCGTCAACACGTCGCGGTCATGCCACTGTGCCGTGGCGGCGGTGATGAGGGTAAAGTGATCCTCGCCGTGGCGGATCACCGACATCTCGGTCAGGATGCGGCCCCGGCTGTCTGCGAAATAGGCGAGATTCATGCGGCCCACTTTGGGCAGGGCGCCGGTGATCTTGCCGCGCAGGTATTCCGCAGCGCCTTCGCCTGACAGGTTGAAGCGCGAGAAGCCCGGCAGGTCCAGCACGCCAACGCCGTCACGCACCGCTTCGCACTCTTCCTTGACCCGCTGTGACCAGGCACCAGCACGGTCCCAGGTCTGTGTCGCCTCTTCGGACAGGTCATCGCCGTCCTTGGCGAACCAGTTCGCCCGCTCCCAGCCGTTATAGGCGCCCATGACGCCACCCATCTCGCGCACCCGCGCATCCACCGGCGACAGTTTCTTGTCGCGGCCAGCAGGCCATTCGTGATGCGGGAAGTGCATGGCGTATTCATGGCCATAGGTTTCCAGCGCCTTGGCGAGGCAATAGTCGTGATCGACGTAGTCAGTGTAGCGGCGCGGATCGACGGCCCACATGTCCCATTCCGTCTCACCGTGCATAATCCACTCCGACAGCACCTTGCCCGCGCCGCCGCCCTGCGCGATCCCGAAGGTGAAGCAATGCCCTTCGAACGCGTTTCGCACGCCCGGCATCGGACCAATCAGCGGCAAGCCATCGGGTGCATAGGGGATCGGGCCGTTGATATTGCGCCCCACACCGGCGGTGCCGAGCAAAGGCACGCGGGCCATGGCATCCTCGATATAGAATTCCAACCGCTCGAGGTCGTCGGGATAAAGCTGGAACGAGAAATCCTCGGGCATCGGGTCCTCGGGCGTGACCCAATGCGCCTTGCAGTTGCGTTCATACGGGCCAAGGTTCAGCCCCGCCTTGTCCTGACGCAGATAGTAGCTGATGTCGACGTCGCGGATGATGGGCAGCTTGTGGCCCTTTTCCTTGGTCCACGCGGCGACCTCGGCAATTTCCTCGGTCAGGAAATACTGGTGTGACATCACAACCATGGGCACGGTGCGGCCCCCAAAGGGCTTGAACATCTCGCCCACACGCTGGGCATAGTAGCCAGCGCAGTTGGCGACGTAGTCGCAGCGGATGTCGCCCTTGTCGGTCTTCACGATCCACTCGTCGCCATCCCGCTCGATCCCGGTGGCCGGGCAGAACCGTTCGATCCGCGCACCGAGGTCGCGCGCACCCTTGGCCAAGGCTTGGGTCAGCTGCGCCGGGTCGATGTCGCCGTCAAGCGGGTCCCAAAGACCGCCCGCCAGATCGTGGGTTTCCATGAACGGGTGGTATTCCGTCATCTCCTGCGGCGTCAGGATCGGCATCTCCATGCCCTGATACCGCCCCATGCTTGCAACCCGTTCGAATTCCTGCATCCGCTCTTTGCTGTGGGCCAGACGCAGCGACCCGGTGACGTGATAGTTCATCGGGTAATCGACGTCGTCCGCCAGCGTCCGGTACATCTCGAGGCCGTAGCGCTGCATGTTCATCACGGCCCACGAGTTGGAGAAGTTCGGACAATTGCCCGCCGCGTGCCATGTGCTGCCAGCCGTCAGCTCGTTTTTTTCCAACAGCACACAGTCGCTCCAGCCAGCCTTGGCCAGATGATACAGCGTGGACGTCCCCACGACGCCGCCGCCGATGATGACCACGCGGGCCGTTGTTGGAAAGGTGCTCATGGTTCAATCCTCCCGTTGCGGCACGCCGCTTTCGATGTCGTAATAATCGCCCTTATAGGCGGTGAAGATGTGATGGGACGTGGTGATCCCGGTGGTGCCGTCGATGGTGCCGGACATGACCGACACGGCGCCGTTGTCATTGGCGTGTTCCCAGAACAGAGACGCGCCGCAGATGTGGCAAAACCCGCGTTTCGCCTTGGGCGACGACTGGTACCAGCGCAGGCCCTCGTCGCGGGTGATGTGCAAGTGTTCGCTCGGCACTTGGGTGGCGGACACATAGTGGCCGGATGTCTTGCGACACTGGATGCAGTGGCACGCCACGGATGGGCGCAAGGGGCCGGTCAGGGTGTAGCGCACTGCGCCGCACAGGCAGCTTCCGGTATGGCTCATCTCAGGCCCTCCCCGGTGTTGCTGCCGTGCCCAGCAGCACGCCGTAAACCACGAAACACACTGCCAGCCCACGTTGCAGCCACGTGTTGAACACAGCCCCCAGCGCAGCGCGCCCCAGACCTGCCCCGAGCGCGGTATAGCCCACATAGCTGAGCGCGGTGAGTGTCAGCGCGGTGGGCATGATCACGGCCATTTGGTCCCAGATCGGCACACCGGGCTGTACGAACTGTGAAAAGGCGGCGAGGTAACCCGCCACGCTTTTGGGGTTGATCGTCGCGATGGCCAGCGCGCGGGTGTAGATGGACCGCCCGCTGGGCGTGACCTTGGGCACCCGGCCCGCGCGCAGCCAGCCGCGCACACCCAGCCATATCAGGAACCCGGCGCCCACGATCTTGGCCACCCCGAAGAGCGCCGGTGCGGCGGCGATGAGGGCGGTGACGCCAAACGCCGACAGGATCAGGAACGCCGTGGCTTGCGTCAGGATCGCCGCCACGCCCCACAGGCTGCGGGCAAATCCCAGATGCATCCCGTTGGTGATACAGTTCACCGCGTTCGGACCCGGCGTGGTCACGAACAGCAGCCAAAAAGTGGCAAAGATGATCCATGCCTCTGCGCTCATCAGTAGACCGGGGGCGCGATCACCCAGATCGCCTGGGCCGGTTCATCATGCGGGTTCGACCAGCGAAACGGCTCGCCCCGGATGCGAAAGCTGTCTCCGGGTCCGACGGTAAACAGGCGGTCGGCGATCATCAGGTCCAACTGGCCCGAGATCATATAGCCGACCTCTTGCGTCGGGCGCATCACCGGCACGGTGATCTGGCTGCGCGGTTCGAACGTGGAATGCACCATCTCGAAATCATCGGTCAGATCGGGCGACAGCAGTTCCTCGACCAGACCCGCCTCGCGCGATCCGATGGGACGGCGGGTGTCGCGGCGCACGATGTGGCCTTCTTCGTCATTCGCGGCAGTGCCGCGCCGAAACAGGGTCGAGACCGATATATCCAACACCCGCGCCATCTGCCGCAGATCGGTGATGGAGGGGGCCGACAGGTCCCGTTCCACCTGACTGACCCAACCCACGGACCGGCCCAAAGCCGTCGCCATGTCCTGCAGTTTGAGCCCGCGCGCCTTGCGCAAGGCGCGCAGATCGGCGCCAAGGGTTTGAGCTGTGCTGGCTTCGACGTGCAACATGAATCGTGGGATCTCCGTTGACGTCACGTGACAGAAGCGTCTGTGAAAAATCAACAGAAATTTTCACGCGCGTGAAAATGCCGCCGAAAATACCTACCCACGCGGGTGGTGTACGCCCTCAGCGCGCAAAAACGTCGTGCAGGATACCCGCAAGGGCGTCGGCGTCGTCGCGGGTAAAGGCGTCGGGCCTGTCGCTGTCGATGTCAAAGACGGCAATCACCTCGCCGCCCGCATTGAACACCGGCAGCACCAGTTCGGACCGCGTGGAACTGGCGCAGGCGATGTGCCCGGGAAAGGCATCGACATCCGGCACCAGTTGCACTGACGCCGTACGCGCCGCCGCACCGCATACACCGCGCGAAAACGGGATCTGAAGACACCCGTGCCCGCCCTGATACGGCCCGATCTTGAGCATTTCGGGGGCGGTCACACGGTAAAACCCGGTCCAGTCGAACCGGTCGTCGCTGTGATGCACCTCGCAGGCGATCGTGGCCATCAGGGCGACGGTATCCTCCTCGCCCTCGATCAGGCTGGCGATGGTCTTGGCGAGCGCCGCGTAGTCTGGCATCGCTCACTCTCCGTAGGGCACCCAGACCGTCTTGACCTCGGTCGCGGCTTGCAGGAACGCGTGGCCTTCGCCCTCCGCGCCCATCCAGTCGCGGTCAGCGCCGTGGTTGACCCATGTCCGCTTGAGGTTGCCCGCGGCCTTGCCTTCGATCACCGCGCTCAGATCGCTGTGCGAGAACGACCAGACGGCGTCCACGTTCAGATGTGCCGCCATGTGTGGGGCCAGTTCCGCGTGGCTGCCGGTGAGGATGTTCACGACACCCGCGGGCACGTCCGATGTCTCCAGCACCTGGTAGAAATCCGTGGCGGCCAGCGGGAACGGCTCGGACGCGACCAGAACGGCGCGGTTTCCCATCGCCATGGCCGGACCGATCAGCGAGATCAGGCCCAACAGCGGATGCGTATCAGGGCAGAAGCCGCCAATCACGCCCACCGGTTCGTTCATCGCCAGTGCCACGCCGCGCATCGGCACGGGTTTGGCCCGGTGGTCGTACTTGTCGGCCCACGCGGCATAGGTAAACAGACGCTTGATCGCGGCCTCGACCTCGTTTGCGCCTTTGCGCCCGCCCTGCATCGCGTCGATGCGGGCGGCGAACTCGGGCCCGCGCGCGGCGAGGTTCTCGGCCATGTAGTACAGGATTTGCGCGCGCAGGTGGCCGGTGGTCTTGGCCCAGCTGGCGGCCCCTGCCGCAGCCTCAACCGCGTTGCGGATGTCCTTGCGATTGGCAAGCGGTGCTTGGCCCAGCAACGCGCCGTTCTTGGCGTAGACATTGCGGGAATAGCCGCCGTCGGGGCGCGCCTGCTTGCCGCCGACATAAAGCTTGGCCGTGCGGTCCAGCGGATCGACCGGTGCGCCGTCGCCTTCGCATGCCGCGATCGGTTTCGCCGGTTTCGCGGTGCCCACAGGCTTGGTGTAAGCCAAAAGCCCTTCCCAGCCGCCCTCGCGGCCAAATCCGCTTTCGCGCACGCCGCCAAAACCTGCTGCCGCGTCAAAGAGGTTCGTGGCGTTCACCCATACGACCCCCGCCGCCAGCTTGGGCGCGATATCGAGGGCGAGGTTCACGTTTTCGGTCCACACAGTGGCGGCAAGGCCATAGCGCGTGTTGTTGGCCAGTTGCACGGCCTCGGCGGGCGTGCGGAAGGTCGTGGAGACGAGGACAGGGCCAAAGATTTCCTCCTGCATCAGCGAGTCAGCGGTGCCGAGCCCGGTGATCAGGGTGGGCGGGTAGAAACAGCCGCTGTCCGGCATGGCGATGTCGGGCTGGTAGGTCTCGCCGCTGGTGTTGGCGGCGACCATGTCGGTGATGGTTTGTAGCTGCACCGGGTCCACAACCGCGCCGATGTCGATGCTCTTGTCCAGCGGGTCGCCCATGCGCAGCTTGGCCATGCGCGCGCGCAGCTTGGCATAGAAGGCATCGGCCACCGGTTCATGCACCAACAGGCGCGACCCGGCGCAGCAGACCTGCCCCTGATTGAACCAGATCGCGTCCACCAGCCCCTCGACCGCGCTGTCCAGATCGGCGTCGTCAAAGACGATGTAAGGCGACTTGCCGCCCAGCTCGAGGGTCAGCGCCTTGCCCGTGCCCGCCGTCGCCTCTCGGATGCGGCGGCCCACGGCGGTTGAGCCGGTAAAGGCGATCTTGTCGACGTCCGCGTTCACAATCCGCTCGCCCACGGCGCCGTCGCCCGTGACGATGTTCACCACACCTTTGGGCACGCCCGCCTGTCCGCAAATCTCGGCAAAGAGCAGCGCTGTGAGCGACGTGTATTCCGCCGGTTTCAACACCACGGTGTTGCCCATGGCCAGCGCCGGGGCAATCTTCCATGCCAGCATCAGCAGCGGGAAGTTCCACGGGATGATCTGGCCGCACACGCCCAACGCGGCGCGGTCGGGCAGTTCGGCCTCCATCAGCTGGGCCATGCCTGCGTGATAGTAGAAATGCCGCTGGGCGAGGGGGATATCGATGTCGCGGCTTTCGCGGATCGGTTTGCCGTTGTCGAGCGTTTCGAGCACCGCAAAGAGGCGGCTGTGCTTTTGCAAGAGCCGCGCGATGGCATAGAGAATGCGCGCGCGCCCATGCCCACCGAGCTTGGCCCATTTCGGTTGTGCTGCGCGGGCCGCGCGTACCGCAGCATCCACATCCGCGTCCGTGGCCTGCGACAGCGAGGCCAATGTGTGACCGGTCGCCGGGTTGCGGCTGTCGAAATCCGCCGTCGGCGCGGTGAACGCCCCGTTGATATAGTGACCAAAGGCTGCGCCGTGCTGGGCAAGCCACGCATGCGCTTCGCCCGATGCCTCGGGGGCGGGGCCGTAGTCCATGGTCTCGAAGATCTCTTTGACGGTCATCTGTTCAGTCCTGACAGTGCAGCTGGGCCGTTTTCCGGCTCGGAAAACGGGCGGAATTTCTCAAATCCCGCTTACCCGATGGCATGACGGTACCCGGCGGAATAGGCGCCGGTCACGTGGTGTTCGAGTTGGCGTTCGATGTCGCCCAAGAGCGACGAGGCACCAAAGCGGAACAGGTCGGGCATCAACCAGCGGTCGCCCAGCTCTTCCTTCATCAGCGCGAGGTAGGTCACCGCATCCTTGGCCTTGGATATCCCACCTGCGGGTTTGTAACCGACACGCATGCCGGTGCGCTCGAAATAGTCGCGGATCGCGCGGATCATGACCAGCGTCACCGGCAGGGTGGCATTCACGCTTTCCTTGCCGGTGGACGTCTTGATGAAATCCGCCCCGGCCATCATGCACACCAGCGAGGCACGGGCGACATTGCGCAAGGAACCAAGCTCGCCCGTGGCCAGGATCGCCTTCACATGCGCGTCGCCACAGGCCTCGCGCATGGCTTTCATCTCGTCATACAGCGCCTGCCAGTTGCCGGTCAGCACGTGCCGCCGCGAAATCACGATGTCGATCTCGTGCGCGCCCGCGGCAACACTTTCCCGGATCTCCTGCAGGCGCAGCGGAAAGGGCGACAGACCAGCGGGAAAGCCGGTCGAGACAGCCGCGACCGGGATATTTGTGCCTTCGAGCGCGCGCACGGCGGCGGGGATCATCTCGTGATAGACACACACCGCGCCGGTGGTCAGGCCGTCCATGTCCAAAGCTGCAAGCAGATCGGCCCGCACCGGCATCCGCGCCTTGGCGCACAGCCGCTCGACCCGGCGTTCGGTGTCATCGCCCGACAGGGTCGTCAGGTCCATGCACGAGATTGCGCGACACAGCCACGCGGCCTGATGGTCCTTCTTCACCGACCGGCGTCCGGGCAGGGTCGCGCAGCGGCGTTCGATGGCCGACGTGTTGGCCTGCACGCCCGCCACCCAGTCCAGATCCAGCGCCATCCCGGGATTGCGCGGTTCGGTGACCTGCGGCAATTGCGCGGTGCCTGTGGTGGTCGCGGCTGTAAAAGGTGCGGTGTCGGACACGCGTGTACTCCTGCAAGTGGGCGGACCTCGTGCTGCCATGGCCGCCGCCTTTTGACAAGGGGCGCAGGGCTATGACGGGGCGAAACGTGGCGCGGATTGGTCCCGTGTCAGCGATACAAATCGCACGTCACAGCCCCGTCTATTTAAGCAGCAAAAGCCGACGCGATGCGCAAAAATCTGCCTAGCTTTTCGCATCGCGCGCACATTTTTGCGAATGCTTCGCAGTTTCATTGACTTTGTGCGAATGATTCTCATATTCATCGTCACTGGAGTTTTTAACGAGAGGACGTCCCGTCAATGACCCACACCCCCGCTTTGAACCGACGCGCTGTCTTGGCAGGCCTTACGGCTCTGGCTGCAACACCGGCATGGGCCAGCGCGCGCCTCAATATCGTTGCGACGACCGGCATGATTGCCGACCTGGCGCGGCAGATTGGTGGGGATCAGGTCATTGTGCAGGGGCTGATGGGCGCGGGCGTCGACCCGCATGCCTACCGCCAGACCCGCAGCGACATCGTCGCGATGACCCGCGCGGATGCGGTGCTGTGGCATGGGCTCTATCTCGAGGCGCAGATGGAGGATTTTCTGCTCGACCTCGCGCGCAAATCGCCCGTGCATGCCATCGGCGAAACCGTGGATGCATCCCTGCTGGTGGCGAGCGAGGATTACGAAGGCCGGTTTGACCCGCACATCTGGATGGACCCTGACCTGTGGGCACAATGCGCGCCTGCGGTGGTCGATGCGCTGTCCGCCTTGCGCCCCGAGGCGCGCGGCACGTTCGAAGCCAATGCCGACGCGTTCAAATCCGAGGCCGCCGCCCTGCAAACCTATGCGCGCGAGGTGCTGAGCCAGGTGCCGACCGAACAGCGCGTGCTGCTGACCGCGCATGATGCGTTCGGCTATTTCGGGTCGGCCTACGGGTTCGAGGTGATGGGCATTCAGGGCATCTCGACCGAAAGCGAGGCGGGGCTGAACCGGATAAGTGAACTCGTTGATTTCCTTGTGGCACGGCAGCTGCCCGCGGTCTTTGTCGAAACCTCTGTCTCGGACCGCAACATTCGCGCGCTGATCGAAGGTGCCGCGGCGCAGGGCCATCAGGTACAGATCGGCGGCGCGCTCTTTAGCGACGCGATGGGACCCGAGAACACCTACGAAGGCACATGGTTGGGTATGATCGACCACAACGTGACCACCATCGGCCGCGCGCTGGGGGCCGAAGCGCCCGCGGCAGGGCGCTTGGGCCGTTTGCAGGGGGCTGCATGAACATCGCGCTCGTCTCTGACCTGACCGCGCAGGACGACCGCGCCGCGCGCGAGGCCAGCCCGCTGTCGGTGCGCGGCTTGACGGTCGCTTATAGCCAGTCGCCGGCCCTGTTTTCCGTCGATGTGACGGTGCGCGCTGGCGCGATGACGGCAATTGTCGGGCCGAACGGTGCGGGCAAATCCACGCTGCTCAAGGCCGCTCTTGGCGTGGTTTCACCGCTCGCCGGGTCGGTCAACGTGTTCGGGCGCCCGCTTGATGCGATGCGTGACCGGATCGCCTATGTGCCGCAGCGGGCCAGCGTGGACTGGGATTTCCCCACCCGCGTGATCGACGTCGTGCTGATGGGCATGTACCGGCAGCTTGGCCTGCTGGGGCGGGTGCGGGGCGCACAGAAGACGCGGGCGCTGGAGTGTCTCGACCGTGTGGGCATGAAGGACTTTGCCAGCCGCCAGATCGGCCAGCTGTCCGGCGGCCAGCAGCAGCGGGTTTTTCTGGCCCGCGCGCTGGCGCAAGAGGCGGATATCTACCTGCTGGATGAACCTTTTGCCGGGGTCGATGCGGCGACGGAAAAGGCGATCATTTCGGTGCTGCAAGCACTGCGGGATGCCGGGCGGACCGTGCTGGCCGTGCACCATGATCTGAGCACGGTGCCGACTTATTTCGACGATATTATCCTGCTGAACCGAGAGGTTATCGCCGCAGGACCGGTCGCGGACACCTTTGTGCCGGACCTTGTGCAGCGCACCTATGGTGGGCGGCTTGAGACGGCGCAGTTCGGGGCCGCGCTGGGCCTCGGGTAACTTTTCATGCTGTGGGACGCGCTGCTGTTCCAGCTGGGCTATAACGCCAGCCTCGTGACCCTTGGCGCAGCCCTGTTGGGCGTTGTGGCGGGGGTGGCCGGGACATTTCTTTTTCTGCGCAAGCGGGCGCTGGTGAGCGATGCGATTTCCCACGCCACGCTGCCGGGTGTCGGCCTTGCCTTTTTGGTCATGGTGGCGCTGGGCGGGGACGGACGTGCGCTGTTTGGCTTGATGCTGGGCGCGGCGGTCAGTGCGGGGCTTGGCCTGTTGTGCGTGCAGGGTCTGACGCGGCGCACGCGGCTGGGCGAGGACGCGGCTATCGGTGCTGTTTTATCAGTGTTTTTTGGCTTTGGTGTCGTGATCCTGACCATCGTGCAGTCGATGAATGCAGGGCGGCAGGCGGGGCTGGAAGGGTTCCTTTTGGGCTCCACCGCCGGGATGCTGCGCAGCGAGGCGGTGCTGCTGGCGATATCGGCGGCGCTGGTGCTGGGGCTGGTGCTGCTGCTGCGGCGGCCGCTGACGCTGGCGGCGTTTGATCCGGGCTTTGCCCAGGCCACCGGGTGGCGGCCCGAGCGGGTCGATCTGGCGATGATGGGGATCGTTTTGCTGGTTACGGTTGTGGGCCTCAAGGTGGTTGGTTTGATCCTGATCGTGGCGCTGCTGATTGTGCCGCCGGTGACGGCGCGGTTCTGGACCGATCAGGCCGATCTGGTGGTTCTGATCGCCGGTGTGCTGGGCGGAATCGCCGGATATGTCGGGGCCGCCATTTCGGCCACGGCGCCGGATCTGCCCACGGGGCCGATCATCGTTTTGGTCAGCTTCTGCTTGTTTTCATTGTCACTTTTGTTTGCACCGGGGCGTGGAGTGCTGGCATCCGCCTGGCGGCATCTGCGCTACCAGCGGCGTGTGCACGTACGGCAGGGGCTGCTGGCGCTGGCGCAGGGGCAACCGATTTACGAGGCGCTCACCCGGCGGCTTTTGCGGCGGCGGGGGCTGGTTTTGCCCGATGGCGTTCCGACCGATGCGGGGCGGGCGGCGGCGGCCAAGGCGCTGCTGGACGAGACCCGCTGGGCGCTGGTGCGGAGCGATCCCGGCTTCGCCGTCGCGGCGGCGCGGTATGACGGGCTGACGGCGATTGAAAAGGTGCTGACGCCCGACCAGTTGACCGAGGTGGACCGGCGCATTGCCGGGCCGCAGGTGGTGTGATGGGGGCCGAATTTGTCGCCCTGTCGCTGCCGCCGATCCTGATCGGGATCTGCGTCGCCGTGGCCTGTGCACTGCCCGGTAACTTCTTGATTTTACGAGGACAAGCGTTGATTGGCGACGCGATCAGCCACGTGGTTTTGCCCGGCATCGTGGTCGCTTTTTTGCTGACCGGCGTGGTCGCGACGGGACCGATGTTGCTGGGGGCTGCCGGGGCGGCGGTGATCGCGGTGCTGGCGATTGAGGCCATCCGCACCTATGGCCGGATCGAGGCTGGGGCGGCGATGGGGGTGGTGTTCACCACCATGTTCGCGGGCGGAGTTTTGCTTTTGGAACAAAGCGATACGTCGAATGTGCATCTGGATGTGGAGCACGCGCTGTTTGGCAATCTGGAGAGCCTGATCTGGCTGGATGCAGATGGCTGGGGGTCGATTTTCGACCCTGTGGCGCTAGAGGGATTGCCGGTGGAGCTGCCGCGGATGGCGTTGGCCTTGGGGTTTATCTGTTTGTTTTTGTTTATTTTTTGGCGACCGCTGGCGGTGATGAGCTTTGATGAAGGCTTTGCCGAAGGGTTGGGGATACGGACGCGGACGCTGAGCCTTGCGCTGGTGATCGTGTCGGCGATTGCCGCTGTCGCGGCGTTTGACGCGGTGGGGTCGATCATCGTGATTGCCATGTTCATTTGCCCGCCCGCGGCGGCGCGTTTGATGACCAACACATTGGGAATGCAGGTTTTTCTGTCAGCGCTGCTGGCTGCGTTGGCGGCTGTGCTGGGCTATGTCTTTGCCGGTTACGGGCTGCTGTGGTTTGGCGCGGCCGGGTCGGTGAGTGCGGCTGGCATGATCGCGACGGTGTCGGGGGTCATGCTGGCGCTGGCGGCGGTGTTCGGGCGGCATCGGCGGGGGGTGGCCTGAGCGGGGTTAATGGGGCGTACGGTGGCCTGCGACGGGCGTTTTGATGAAAATGGGCGGTGTTTTGTACAAAACGGCGGGGGCTCATCGCTGCCTGTTCGGCGCTCTTCGCGGGGTTTGATGAAAACGGGGGGTGTTTTGTACAAAACGCTGGCTCGGGGCGCGTTAAGGGTTTGATAACAAATCAGCTTTGTTAACGTTTGCCGCCGCGCGTTTACCCTTGGTTCACAAAGATCGGGTTTGCTGGCGCGCGCGGCGCATTCCGCGGCGGCGTGTCGCCTATGGGCTTGCGCGGGGGCGCGCTTCGTGGAGACTGATCCCACCGCAACCCGAAGGGAGGACACGATGAAAGACGACAATTTCCTGCGCGCCAACAACGCCCAGCACCTGTGGCACCCGATGGGGCATCCCGGGGCGGCGATGGCGCATCCGCCGACGATCATCACCAAGGCGCACGGGTCGACCATCGAGGATATCGACGGGCACGCAACCGTGGATGCGGTCGGCGGGCTGTGGTGCGTGAACCTCGGGTATTCCAACGACGCGGTGAAAGAGGCCGTGGCGCGGCAGATGACGGACCTGCCGTATTACTCGGCGTTTTTCGGCACCTCGAACCCGGCGGCGATCGAGGCATCCTATGCGGTGCGCGAGTTCTTTGCCGAGGACGGGATGGCGCGGGTGTTTTTCACCTCTGGCGGGTCGGATTCGGTCGAGACGTGTTTGCGGTTGGCGCGGCAATATCACCGCCTGCGCGGGGAGCCGGGGCGGACCAAGTTCCTGAGCCTGAAGAAGGGCTACCACGGCACGCATTTTGGCGGCGCGTCGGTGAACGGGAACAACCGGTTTCGCATCGCCTATGAGCCGCTGATGCCCGGCTGTTTCCACCTGCCGTCGCCGTACCCTTACCGCAATCCGTTTCACGAGACGGACCCGGCGCGGTTGGCGCAGTTGATCGCGCAGGCGATGGAGGACGAGATCGCGTTTCAGGGTGCGGGCAGCATCGCCGCGTTCATCATGGAGCCGATCCAGGGCGCGGGCGGGGTCATCGTCCCGCACGAGACGTTCATGCCGCTGATGCGCGAGATTTGCGACCGGCACGGCATTCTGATGATCGCCGACGAGGTGATCACCGGGTTTGGCCGGACCGGCGATTGGTCGGGCTCGCGGCATTGGGGGGTGCAGCCGGACATGATGAGCTGTGCCAAGGGCATCACCTCGGGCTATTTCCCGGTGGGTGCTGCGCTGATGAGCGAGGCCGTGGCCGAGGTGTTTGAACATGCGGACGCGGATGGTGCGATTTTCCACGGCTACACCTATTCGGCACATCCGGTGGGGGCGGCGGCGGTGGTGGCGTGTCTGGAGGAGACCCTGCGGCTGGAGACGAAGGCAAACGCGGGCCCAAGGGGCACGCAGCTGTTCCAGGGATGTCTCACGTTGATGGAGAAATATGACGTCGTGGGTGACGTGCGCGGTGGGCATGGCCTGATGACCGGGGTCGAGATCGTGAGCGACCGGGACGCCAAGACGCCCGCGGGCCCCGAGATGATGGGGCGCATTCACAAGGCGACCTATGAGGCCGGCGCGATGGTGCGCGTGGGCGGCAACAACATCATGATGTCGCCGCCATTGGTGGTGACTGAGGCCGAGATTGACCGGGTGCTGAGCGCCCTGGACGCAGGGTTGCGCGCCGCCTGACAGCAATGGTCGAATCGCGCGGGGCATGCTAAGTCTTGTGGCATGAACACCCACGCCCCCAACATACGTCCTGTCATACGACAGCTGGATGAGGCTGCGATCAACCGGATCGCCGCCGGAGAGGTCGTGGAGCGGCCTGCCTCGGCGGTCAAGGAACTGGTTGAAAACGCGATAGATGCGGGCGCGCGGCGGATCACGGTGGACGTGGCCGACGGGGGCAAGACGCTGATCCGGGTGACGGATGACGGCTGTGGCATTGCGGCGGGGGATCTGCCGCTGGCGCTGTGCCGCCATGCGACGTCCAAGATTGACGGCGCGGATTTGCTGAACATCCACACGTTCGGGTTTCGCGGTGAGGCGCTGCCGAGCCTCGGCGCCGTGGGGCGGCTGACCATCACCAGCCGGGTGGCCGGCGAGGCGGGGGCCGAGATTGCCGTCGCGGGTGGCGACGTGTCGGCGGTGCGGCCTGCGGCACTGAACGCTGGCACCGTGGTGGCGCTGCGCGATCTGTTTTACGCCACGCCCGCGCGGTTGAAATTCCTGCGCACGGACCGGGCCGAGGCGCAGGCCATTTCGGACGTGGTCAAGCGGTTGGCGATGGCGGAGCCTTATGTCCGGTTCGAGCTGCGCGATGTGGCGGATGCGCCGCGCGTGCTGTTTTCCTGCGAGGCGCAGGCGGGTGAGCCGGTGGACGCGCTGCGCGGGCGGTTGCGCGATGTGATCGGGGCGGAGTTTGTCGAGAACGCGATTGCGATTGATGCGGAGCGCGAGGGGCTGCACCTGACGGGCTTTGCCGCGCTGCCGACCTATTCGCGCGGGGCGGCGGTGGCGCAGTATCTGTTCGTGAACGGGCGGCCGGTGCGGGACAAGCTGCTGGTGGGGGCGCTGCGGGCGGCGTATTTCGATTTTCTGAGCCGCGACCGGCATCC
Source organism: Pseudomonadota bacterium (assembly GCA_038530495.1). Lineage (GTDB taxonomy): Bacteria > Pseudomonadota > Alphaproteobacteria > Rhodobacterales > Rhodobacteraceae > Tateyamaria. The sequence continues at coordinate 24,709 of JBCBCR010000018.1, forward strand.
GGCGGCGGCCTTGTTCGTGGATTGCGATCCGCAGTTGGTGGATGTGAACGTGCATCCGGCGAAATCCGAGGTGCGGTTTCGCGATCCCGGGGTGGCGCGGGGGCTGATCGTGTCGGGCCTGCGCCATGCGCTCGCGGAGGCGGGGCATCGGGCGTCGAGCACGGTGGCCGATGCGACGTTGGGCGCGATGCGGGTGCCTGAGGCAGAGCCGCGGGTGTACCAGATGGATCGGCCGTCGCTGGGGCCTTTGCGCGCGCCTCATCCGGCGGTGCCGCCGTCTTCGGGATTTGCGGAGATGGTGCAGGCGTTTGCGGGCGCTGTGCCGGATGCGCCGATGAGCGAGGACGACGCGGCTTTGCCCTTGGGTGTCGCGCGCGGGCAGGTGCATGAGAACTACATCGTGGCACAGACCGCCACGGGCATGGTGATCGTGGACCAGCATGCCGCGCACGAGCGGTTGGTGTACGAGAAACTGAAGGCGCAGATGGCGGCCACCGGGGTTGCCGCACAAGCGTTGTTGATCCCCGAGATCGTGACGCTGTCCGACAGCGACCGCGCGCGCCTGCTGGAGGCGGCGGACGATCTGGCGCGGTTCGGGCTGGTGCTGGAACCCTTTGGCGGCGATGCCATTGCGGTGCGCGAGGTGCCTGCGATCCTTGGTGCCGTCGACGCGCGGGCGCTGGTGCTGGATGTGCTGGACGAGTTGGCCGATCAGGGCGAGAGCCTGCAGGTGCAGGCGCGGATCGAGGCGATCCTGTCCCGCGTGGCCTGCCACGGGTCGATCCGGGCGGGTCGGCGGATGCGGGCCGAGGAGATGAACGCGCTGCTCCGAGAGATGGAGGCGACGCCGCATTCGGGCCAGTGCAACCACGGGCGGCCCACCTATGTGGAATTGAAGCTGTCGGATATCGAGCGGCTGTTTGGGCGGACGTGATGGTTGAGTTTGCGGGCATTGTCGTGCCGTTGGAAAACGTGATTTTTGCAGGGCTCGCGCTGGTCGTGCTGCTGTTTGTGCTGCTGATCGCCGTGGTGATCCGGGCGGGCCGCGCGGCGCGGGCGACCGAGCCCTTGGCGCATCAGCTGGGCTATCTGGGCCAGCACGTGCAGGGGCTGGCGCAGGGGCAGGAGGGGCTGCGCGCGTCGATCCAGACCGTGTCGGATACGGCGACGAATGGTCAGGCGCAGCTGGCGCAGGTCGTGGAACAGCGTCTGGGGGCCGTCCAGCAGGAGATGCAGGACCGGCTGGCCGACAATGCGATGCGCGCCAACCGTGCGATGACCGAGATGCAGGAGCGCATGAAGGAAAGCCTGCATGGCGCGTCGACCCAGACCAAGACGTCGCTGACGCAATTGCAGGAACGGCTGGCCGTGATCGACAAGGCGCAGGACAATATCACCAAGCTGTCGGGCGATGTGCTGTCCCTGCAGGACATCCTGTCGAACAAGCAGACGCGCGGGGCGTTCGGAGAGATCCAGCTGCGCGATATCCTGTCCAAGGCGCTGCCATCGGACAGCTATGCGTGGCAACCGACGCTGTCCAACGGCAAGCGGGCCGATTGCCTGATCCACCTGCCGAACCCGCCGGGGCCGATTGTCATCGACAGCAAGTTCCCGCTGGAGGCCTACGAGGCGCTGCGCAACGCGCAAAGCGACGAAGCCCTGAAGAAGGCCGTGGGCCTGATGAAGGCGTCGGTGAAGAAACACATCGCGGACATCGCCGAGAAATACATCATCGAGGGCGAGACTGCCGATGGTGCGCTGATGTTCCTGCCGTCCGAGGCGGTCTATGCCGAGTTGCACGCCAGTTTCCCCGACCTTGTCCGCGAAGGGTTTGACCGCCGCGTCTGGATCGTGTCGCCCACCACCTGCATGGCGACGCTGAACACCATGCGCGCGATCCTCAAGGACGCGCGGATGCGCGAGCAGGCGGGCGCGATCCGCCGGGAACTGGCGATGCTGGTGGCGGATGTGGACCGGTTGGGCACGCGGGTGGGCAATCTTGACCGGCATTTTGCGCAGGCCAGCAAGGACATCGAAGAGATCAAGATCAGCGCTGACAAGGCGGGCAAGCGGGCCAACCGGCTCGACAATTTCGATTTCGAAGAGATCGAGGAACCGCCTTTGCCGTTGCCGCGCCAAACCCCGGCGGCGGAGTAACCCCCATGCAGGCCGCGCCCGAACTGTTCCGATTGGCGCAGGTGCGGGCGGAGCGGTTCATAGCACTCTTGCGGCTGGGCATGTCGAGCGTGCTGGCGGTGCTGCTGGTGCTGCTTTTGAGCGGTGCGGGGGTCGAGCCGACCGAGGCGATGCAGCGGCAGGCGGTGTTCGCCATGGTCACGATGGGCAGCTATTTCCTGATCGGCCTCGCCTTTCTGCTGATCATCCGGGCGGGCGCGTTTCGCGCGTGGATGAGCTGGCCCTCGGCGCTGATGGACTGCGGGTTCATCCTGTCGGGCCTTTGGGTGTCGATGGGTAATCTGGGGCTGGATGGCCATTATATCTGGGCGTTTCCAACGGTTTGGCTGATCCCCGTGGTGCTGGCCAGCGGCGCGTTGCGGTTCAATCCGGTGCTGCAGGGCGCGATGGTGGCCGTGCTGGTGGCCGGGCTGTTGTGGCTGTTGCCCATCGCCGAGGGGCGCGATCTGGCGGGGTTGAGCACGCTTGAGATCATGTTCGGCACGCCGCCCAACCTGATGCGCGTGGCGATGCTGGTGATTTCGGGCGGCGTGCTGGTTTTTGCCTCGGTGCTGATCCGGCGGCTGCTGATGCGGTTCATCGCAGAGGCCGAGGCGCGCGGACGGCTGACCCGGTTCCTGCCCGAGCCGTTGGCGGCGCGGCTGGCCGGTGAGGATCTGGATGCGCTGCGGGCCGGGGTGACGCAGCGGATGGGGATCGTGTTTGTCGACATTCGCGGGTTCACCGCGCTGGCCGAGGCCGAAGATCCGGCCGCTATCTCGCGCCTGCTGGCGGCGTTTCGCGGCCATGTCAGTGCCGCGGCAGAGGCGCAGGGCGGGTTTGTCGACAAGTTCATCGGCGACGGCGCTCTGGTGGTGTTTGACGATGCAGATGGCCGCGCGGGCGACCGGGCGATGGCGGCGATTGCAGCGCTGCTGGCGGCGGTGGCGGGGTGGCGGTCTGACTTGCGCGTGGGTGTCGGCGCGCATCTGGGTGACGTCTTTGCCGGGGTCGTGGGCGATGCCGGGCGGTTGGAGTTCACCGTGCTGGGCGACGTGGTCAACGTCGCCGCCCGGCTGGAGGCCGCGACCAAGGATGCGGGCGTGCGCGCGCTGGTGTCGGATGCGCTGTGGCAGAGCCTGACGGCAGCACCTGAGGGCTGGTCGGAGGTGCCTGCCTTGTCGGTGCCAGGACGTATCGCATCTGTCGCCGCGTGGTGCCCGGCAGACCCCTGACCGTTCGGCGATAAAATGCACGATCACGGGGGCAGATTGCTTTTGTCCGTGCGCGCCGGGGTCTTCTATGTATGGTTGTGTCTGGCGGTTGGCTTTGGCGGATATTTGATCCGGTGTTCGGCCCGCGCCTGCATGTTGAAGTGATTGTACATTAGGAGATTTGTTTTGGAGAAAAAGCTGATTTACGTGGTGCATGATCACCGGTTGAAGGCGGTGGATCGCATCACATTGCTCAAGCCCTATCGGGCGATGAAGCAGTACCAGATGATGTATACCAAGTTTGGCTTTGCGACTGAGCGATTGTCGCCCGACGAGATCGTCGCAGAGATGATCAAGAAGATACAGGATCGAAAGCTGCATTTGCTGGTCATCCACGCGCATGGCTCGCCAGGGGTGATCGCCTTGGGCAATGACTTTATCCCTGGATCGTATGATGCATTCACTGCCCTACGGCCCTATTTCGACAGGCAATCTGCCGGCATAGAGCTGCATTCGTGCAACTTTGCGTCGTGGCGGTTGCGCTTGACTGATGACAGGCCGGACATTCGCGAAGAGGTCGCGGAATACCTGTTTCGGATCTACGCAAATGCAGCGCTGTCAGCCATGGGGTCGCCGCGAGCCAAGGAGTTTGAACTGACGCCGGAAGAGAAAAAATATGCGGCCCAGTTGGCGCGGGATTACAATTATGGCCGACGCGCGTTGCTGGAGGTTGCGGAGGCGGCGCAAACGACGGCCAAGGCTGCGGTCTTTTCCCA
>JBCBCR010000019.1:0-28202 GCA_038530495.1 Pseudomonadota bacterium
CCTGCACCATCACGCGGCGGTTGTGACCAAAGCCCGCAAGGATCGCCATCGTGGTGTCGGGGTCGAACTTGTAGGTGCTGTCGATCTCGGGCACGCGGTCGGTGCGCTCGGCAAAGCCCTTGACGTGCATGTCGCTGTCAATGCCAAACACCTCACGGACCGAAAGCTCTTCGCTCGGTTTCGCGTTGATGTCGATGCTGCCGTCCGCCATGTCCCGTTCCTCATGTCTGATATCTGGCCCCGCTGGACCCCGCCGCACGCCCGGTTTGCGTGTCCCGGCGGTGGTGCAACATAACGCGGGCAAGGGCAAGGGGAAGGGGCGGGAAATTCACAGGCCGGATTGGTGAAGATCACCGACGCCGCATCCCCAACCTGCGCGCGGCTTGGACAAGCACGGGAAGACATCGCTTGATTAATTCGACGTCGTACTATAATAGTTCGATATCGAACATAAGAGGTGTCCCATGAAACGCAGAAACTTTCTCAAAATCGCAGGCGGGGGTGTGGTGCTGGCCGCAGGCGGCGCCGGGGTCTTTGCCGCCACCCGCGCGCCCATGACCGCACGTGCGCCATGGGATCTCGCAGGCAGCTACGCCGACATGCGCATGAACGCGCTCTCGCACGCGATCCTCGCGCCCAACCCGCACAACCGCCAGCCCTGGATCGTCGAACTGAACGGCGCCGACGCGCTCACGCTCTACTTCGACACGGACAAGCAACTGCCCCACACCGACCCGTTCGACCGGCAACTGACCATCGGGCTGGGCTGTTTTCTGGAACTGATGCGCATGTCGGCGCTTGCCGCAGGCTTCCGCACCGACATCACCCTGTTCCCCGAGGGCGAAGATGCCGCGGGCCTCGACACCCGCCCCATCGCCCACGTCACCTTCGTCCCGGCCACCCCGGTCACTGACCCGCTCTTTGCCCACGTGCTCGCCCGCCGCAGCACCAAGGAACCCTACGACACAACACGCCCCGTCCCACAGACAGCACTTGACCGGATCATCAGCACCGCCCGGCATACGCAACTGGGTGGCTCGGTCGATCCGGACAGCATCGCCCACTGGCGCGCCCTGACCACCGACGCGCTGATGATCGAAATCGAAACCCCGCACACCTACCGCGAAAGCGTTGACCTGATGCGCATCGGCAAGGCCGAGGTGAACGCCAACCCCGACGGCATCGACCTCAACGGCGCGATGCTGGACGCGCTGGCGCTCACCGGCGTGCTGACCCGCGAGGCGCTGCTGGATACGACCTCCACCGGCTATCTCGAAGGGGTCAAGGCCGTCACGGCCAACACCACGACCGCCATGGGGCACCTGTGGATGGTCACCCCCGACAACAGCCGCCGCAGCCAGATCGCCGCCGGGGCCGACTGGCTCAGAACCAATCTCGCCTGCACCGCCGAAGGGTTGGGCTTCCAGCCGCTCAGCCAAGCCTTGCAGGAATACCCGGAAATGGCGGCCCTCTATGCCCAGACCCACGCCGACCTCGCCCCCGACGGCGGCACGGTTCAAATGCTCGCACGCATCGGCTATGGTCCCACCGTGCCGGTCAGCCCCCGCTGGCCCATAACCGCCAAGATGGGACCCGTGTGAGCGACAACGACAAAAGTGCCGCAGAGGTCTTCGGCTTTTTCACCGAAATCGGGATCATCAACCAGCTGGCCACGGCGATGTTCGCCAAAAGCCTGCCCGACGGCGTGCACCCCTCGCACTTTTCCATCCTGAACCACCTCGTGCGGCTGGGCGATGGCCGCCCGCCCGCGCGTATCGCCGCGGCCATGCAGGTGACCAAGAATACTATGACCCACTCGCTCAAGGTGCTCAGCGACCGCGGCTATATCACCGTGGCCCCGGACCCCGACGATGGCCGGGGCAAGCTGGTGTACCTCACCGACGCCGGGCGCAGCTTCCGCGACCGCGCCATCGCCCGCGTGACCGAAACCTTCGGCCACGTCATCGGCCCCGACCAGCACACCCTGATGCGCCGCATCCACGCTGATCTGGAAGAGCTGCGCAAACATCTCGACACCAACAGGTAAGCCGCGCCCCAGCGCGGGACGGCGTCAATTGGAATTCCCGACGGCCTGTCAGCCGATCCCACGCCCGAACAACCGCCTGCAACCGATCTGCGTGCCTGCGCGCGCCGCTGATGATCTCGGGGTACAGACCCTCGTTCCGCCTGTGATCCGCCGCATCCACGCGGTCAGTTCGGGGATGCGCACGTTCCGACGCCAACAGGCACCCCGACCGCAAGGGTCGAACGGCCCTGCAAGAAACTGCAGCTGGCGCGCGCCCTATCGCAAGGCCGGCCCGGCGCGGAAATGGCTCTTCTTGATTGGGCGCGCCGCCGTCCATGTCAGGGCGTCGCACCTTGATCCGCCTGTGATCCACCACACAAGCCGATCCGGACGCGAAACGGGACGGTTTCTATGCCCTGAGATTAGCGAAAAACCAGCGCGGACGTTGCACCGCCTGACTTGAAACTCCAGCTGTCTTTCAACGCATCCAAGGCCCGCACAAAGTCCCGTAACCGGTCTTGCTACGCTCAGGTGCCATTAATTGCAGGGTACCAAGCAATAAACCGCCTCCGACGGACTGGCTTCATGCCGATCGCCAAAAGGTGCGCGTTGCCTTGAACGCCACGCGGTCAGCCACAGCCCGCCGCCAGCACCGCACCGCCTCACTTGAAACTGCGGCTGTCCTTCAGCTGGTCCCACGCCCACACGACTTCCTGCAGCTGCTCTTCCTGCGAACGGTCGCCGCCGTTCATGTCCGGGTGCAGCACCTTGATCAGCGCCTTGTACGCCTTGCGGATCTCCTGCTTGGTCGCATCCGCCTTGACCTCGAGGATCTCGATCGCCCGCTTCTCGGTCGGCGGCAACCGCCGCCCCGCAGCCGATCCACCGCGCCCGGGGTTCTGCGTCGCGTTCTTGCCCAGCACCTGATGCGGGTCCTCGATGCCCAGCCGCGCCCACGCCCGCGCCTCGGGATCGCCCAAAGGCTTGGTCTGGCGCTCCCACACCTTGTCCTTGGACATCTGCGCGTTCAGCTCCGCCTCGGTTGTGCCGTCGAAAAAGTTCCACTTGTTGTTGTACTCGCGCACGTGCTGCTGGCAGAACCAGAAGAAATCATCCAGCACGTCGGGCGCCTTGGGCGCGCGGAACTTGCCCGGCTCGTTGCAGCCCTCGTGGTCGCAAATCCGCGTCGACGTCTCCGACGCCCCCGACATCCCCCGCCGCCCGCGCGGGTTCTTTTTCTTGGCCGAGGACACGGACATGTCGAACCCAAACGGGTCAGGCTTGCGGGTCATGATCGTCTCCTTGCTCGGCTCGGCGTGTACACGTCACGCGGGAGGTATAACGAGGGTCTTTTCGACTCAGGACGGCAAGTTTAGACCTGCAGACGAAAGAGGGAAGGGGGCTTGGCCAAAAAATGCCGATACGCGACGAGATAGAGCAGGCCCTGCGCGCCGCCTTCACCATCCGCGAGGTCGAAGTGATCGACGACAGTGCCTCCCACGCCGGCCACGCCGGTGCCCCCGCGGGCGGTCAAAGCCACTTCCTCGTCCGCCTCCGCAGCCCAGACCTCGCAGACATGTCCCGCGTTGCCCGCCACCGCGCCGTGCACGCGGCCCTCGGCGACATCGTCCCCCGCATCCACGCGCTGGGGTTGGACCTGGACACGTAGGGCGGGGTTCACCCCGCCATCGCCGCGAGGATAGACTCTCGTAGCCCAGTTGCATTCCCATGCTGATAGGGCGTGTGCTCCGGATCAAATACTTCCAGCGCTCCATCCACAGCCTCTAAAGCTGCCTGCAAATCTCCCGCCATCAAATCTTCCTCCAAAAACTGCGCTCTTTCCAAAAGCGCAAAGCCTACATTCACCTGCGTCGTGGCCCATGGCACAGGCAAGTTATCCCTAGTTTGAACCTCCAGTGCCGCTCGATATGCCTGAACCGCCTCTCCCAACAACTGCTGCGCCTCTGTCCCGCCAACTCGGCTACTTTGCGCGCGCAAAGTAGCGCCAAGGTTGTTCTGTGTAGTTGCCCACTGCACTGGCATTCGATCTCGAGTATACACCTCCAATGCCGCGCGATAGGCTATTACCGCCTCGCCCAACAAACGCTGTGATGCAGCACCCTTTGCACGGGTTCCTTGGTTGCTGAGCGTGATGCCGAGGTTGTTCTGCGTCATTGCCCAAGCCTCGGGCATTTTTTCTTTGACGCGCACTTCCAGCGCTCTGCGATAAGCGACAACTGCCTCGCTCAGCAAGCGAATTGCTTCGTTACCGTCGGCGCGGCTGCCCTGATTGCGCAGAGCGATACCGAGGTTATTCTGCGTCATTGCCCATTGTGCGGGCGTTTTCTCCCGCGTACGGACCTCCAGCGCCCTGCGATAAGCCTCAACTGCCTCGCTCAGCAAGCGCTGACCTTCCGCCCCCTGCGCGCGGATGCCCTGGTCCTTCAAAGCGTTTCCGAGGTTGTTTTGCGTGATTCCCCAGCTTTCTGATTTCGGATCCAAACTTGATAGCAAGCGGCGGTAGGTCGTGGCTGCGGCCTCGAGTTTGGCGCGCCCAGCTTCGCCCTCTAACAGTACCCCATGACTTTTTTGTACAAGTGCAAGATTACCAAAAACAGGCAAATAAGCCACCTCGTCTACCTCTTCGGGCAACCGCCGCGCCGCCTCTTCCAGCATATCCTCGGCCAGTGCCAAACCAACGCCGCCATAGCGTAACCCATGATCATAAAGCATCTTGTAAAGCTGCCCCCGCATCATCGCCGGAGCCATCGCATCCACCGACCCAAAACTGTCCGCCACGGCGCTCAAAATCTCATACGCCTGCTGCGTCCGGTTCCGGGTCAGGGCGTTTTGCGCCCGCGCGATTTTGGTGTCGGCGCTGATCTTCGTCTCCGCCACATCCGCCGCCCCCAGCAACTGGTCCACCTGCTCTAGATCCCCAGCCTCTGCCGCTGCCTCTGCCGACCCCTTCAACTCCGCAATTTGTGCGTGCCGATCATCCAGCGCCGCGATCTGGCGTTTCAGGGCACGCCAGTCTTCGGCCTTGTCGGTCAGCAGGTCGCGCAGCTCCTGATCGCCGCGGTCATAGGGGTTTTCGATCCCAAACCGCGCCGCCATGTCCTCCATCTGCTGCCGCGACAGCGCCGGGATGTGATCCAACTGCCCCGCAATCGACCGCCCCTGCCGGATCGGCTCCATCTCCGCCGTTGAAATCGCCAGCGCCGTGCACAGCCGCTGGATCGTCGCTTCCTGCGGCGTCACCTTGCCGTTCTCGATGCGCGAAATATCCGCCTTGCGTCCCGGATCGCCGAACACGTCGCCCGCCAGCGTCTCTTGCGTCAGCTTCGCCTCACCGCGTTTGCGCTTGACCAGCGCGCCAAAGGCCAAGGGGTCCAACAACTTCCCACAACTCCCCGCACCAACCCACAACGCGCCCGCCACATCTTTTGTGCAACGAAATCAGCGGGCCGCGGGGTCATCTTACCCTTGCGCAAACCGTAACCAAGTCTGGCCAGACGCTCAACCGAGAAGGGAAGAAGATGTTTGAGCGTATCAAGACAACCGCAACGAAATGGGGCGATCTGTGCCTAAGCCACCACGCCCTCTACGGCGGTGTATCCGCCACCTATGGCTGGGCCGGATGGACCACGGGCAAGCCCGAGGTCTATGTGCCCCTCATGGCCCTCTACGCCATCATGGCGTGGCGGGGGTAGGGGCCGCAATAGCGGCGAGGGATCCCAACGTTGCCTCGCCCCTCCACGGCACGAGGCTGCAAAAGCACGCGACCGCGACACCGATGCCGCGACGCGTTGCAGCCAGCAGCCAAGAGCAAAACCTACCCCGCCGCCGCCACATCGCTGTCCTCAAACACCACCATACCGTCCACCGCGGGCCGTACCTTCTTGTAATCCCAGCACGCCTTGGCTGCCTCCAGCGTTAGCCCGGGGTGCCGGTCGCGGGCGTCGCGCAGGTATTGCAGGTAGTTGTTGCACGCCGCGATCTCGCGCCGGAACCCGGGGTCGTCCTTGCGGGCCTCCAGCACGTGCCACGCGGCAATCGCATCGCCCAGCGTCGCGCCCGCATTGCTGCGCATCCAGTCCATGAAATCACCGTGACAGACAAAGGCCTTGCCGATCTCGGCCTTGAAAAACCCGCGCACGTTGGGGCCAAACGACACCGTATCGTCGATCACCGTCTCGCGCGTCAGCGCCGCCTTGGCCCAGTTGAACCCGCCGCGTTTCTTGCGGGCCGAACGCGGCGGCGTCTCTCCGGGATGGCGCAGGGCAAAGGCCACGCGCGCCCGCAACTCCGCCTTGCTCCCCGTCTCGGATAGCCCCAGCCCGGCGCAAAACGCCTTGAGCGCATCTACCGGCCAGTACCACCGCTCGAACGCGTCGGCCGACATCGCGGGGTCCACCGCGGGCCGCGTCTCAGCCATCTCTGTCATGCCTGCCTCCGTCACTTCTGCCCGCCGAAACCTAGGGCGCAGGAACCCGGACGCAAACGCTTACCCTTGCGCCAGTCCGCCCTTGGCGGCAGCCTGAGGTCACAGCACGAGGAGGCCGCCCCATGCCATCGCCCAGCCCGTCTGACAAACGCGCCAGCTTCGCCGCCCTGCACCGCGGCCCCGACCTGTTCATTGCGCCCAACGCATGGGACGCGGGCACCGCGCGCATCCTCACGAGTCTTGGCTTCCCGGCCCTTGCCACCACCAGCGCGGGGCTCGCCATGGCGCTGGGCGTCCGCGACAGCAGCGCCGCGATCAGCCGTGCCGCCGTGCTGGCCAACGCGCGCGACATCGTCGCCGCCACCGATCTGCCCGTGTCCGCCGATCTCGAAGACGGCTTTGGCCCCACGCCCGAAGACGTCGCCGAAACCGTGCGGCAGGCCACCGATGTGGGCCTCGCCGGCGGTGCGATCGAGGATGCCACCGGTGATGACAGCAACCCGATCTACGACATCGACACCGCCGTCGCCCGCATTCGTGCCGCCGTCGCGGCCAAGACGGATCCCGGTTTCCTGATCACCGCGCGGTCCGAAAACTTCCTCTTTGGCCGCCCCGACTTGGCCGACACGATCCGCCGCCTGCAAGCGTTCGAGGCGGCAGGCGCCGACGTGCTCTATGCCCCGGGCCTGCCCGACATCGCTGCCGTGCACGCGGTCTGTGCCGCGGTCACGGCACCTGTGAATGTGCTGATCGGGATCACCACGACGCCGTACACGGTCGCCGACCTCGCCGCCGCCGGGGTGCGCCGTGTCTCGACTGGCGGGTCTCTGGCGCGGGCCGCGCTGGGGGCCGTGGTGCGCGGGGCGACCGAACTGCGCGACCACGGCTCCGTGGGCTACATCGCGGACGCGATGCCGGGCGCGCAGATCATGTCGCAGATGCGAGACGTTAAGCGGACGTGAACGCGCCCGCCCAACCGTTAACGCGACAAGATCATGAACGATCCGTAAACGCCTGAAACAGGGACGTTTTGTACAAAACACCCCCCATTTTCATCAAAAGCCGCGAAGAGGCCCGAAAAGGGCCCGATGAGCAGCCCCCGTTTTGTACAAAACAGCGCCCATTTTCATCAAAACGCCACTCAGGCGGCACCGCACGCCGCGTTAAGACAGCTGCCCCAGCTTCCGCGCCACGATCTCGTTCACCGCCTTGGGGTTCGCCTTGCCGCCTGTCGCTTTCATCACCTGACCGACAAACCAACCCGCCAGTTTCGGGTTCTCCTTGGCCTTTTCGACCTGTGCCGGGTTGGCCGCGATCACCGCGTCCACCGCCGTCTCGATGGCGCCGGTATCGGTGACCTGCTTCATCCCCTTTTGCTCAACGATATCAGCAGGATCGCCGCCTTCGGTATAGATGATCTCGAACAGGTCCTTGGCAATCTTGCCCGAAATATCACCCTTGCCGATCAGGTCGATGATCCCGCCAAGCTGCGCCGGGCTAACCGGGCTCTCCTCGATCCCCTTGTCATCGTCGCGCTTCAATCGCCCAAACAGCTCATTGATCACCCAGTTGGCCGCCGTCTTCCCCTCGCGCCCCTGCGCCACCTCTTCGAAATACGCCGCCGCTGCGACCTCGGCGGTCAGCACTGAAGCGTCGTAATCCGTCAGGCCAAAGTCATTGATAAACCGTGCCTTTTTCGCATCCGGCAGTTCGGGCAGGGACGCCGCAATATCGTCCACCCACGCCTGTTCGATCTCCAGCGGCAGCAGGTCAGGATCGGGGAAATAGCGGTAATCATGCGCCTCTTCCTTGGACCGCATCGACCGCGTTTCCTGCTTGTCCGGATCATAAAGCCGCGTCTCCTGATCCACCGTGCCGCCGGCCTCGACAATGGCGATCTGCCGCCGCGCCTCGACCTCGATGGCCTGCTGGATAAACCGCATCGAGTTCATGTTCTTGATCTCGCAGCGGGTGCCCAAGTGACTGAAATCCTGCGTTTCCTGGTACTTTTCATACGCCCCGGGCAAACAGATCGACACGTTCACATCGGCCCGCAAATTGCCGTTCTGCATGTTCCCGTCACAGGTGCCCAGGTACAGCATGATCTGCCGCAGCTTGGCCAGATAGGCGGCCGCCTCCTCGGGGCCGCGAATGTCGGGGCGGCTCACGATCTCCATCAGGCATACGCCCGTGCGGTTCAGGTCCACAAACGACATCGCCGGGTCCATGTCATGGATGCTCTTGCCCGCATCCTGCTCCATGTGAATGCGCTCGATCCGCACCAGCCGGGCAATGCCTTCGCCCATCTCCACCAGCACTTCACCTTCGCCCACAATGGGATGATATAATTGGGAAATCTGGTAGCCCTGCGGCAGGTCGGGGTAAAAGTAGTTCTTGCGATCAAAGGCCGACCGCAGGTTGATATCGGCCTTCAGGCCCAGCCCCGTGCGCACCGCCTGTTCCACGCAATATTCGTTGATCACCGGCAGCATCCCGGGCATCGCCGCATCCACGAAGGCCACGTTGGAATTGGGCTCCGCGCCGAACTGCGTCGAGGCGCCGGAAAACAGTTTCGCGTTGGACGACACCTGCGCGTGCACCTCCATCCCGATCACCAGTTCCCAGTCGTGCTTGGCACCGGCAATGGTTTTCACCTTGGGGGTCTCGTAGGTCAGGTCCAGCATCGCGCACGTCCTTTGGTTCAGGCCTCGGCGCGGTGTAGATCAGCCCTCGCGCGCGGGCAAGAGGGCGCGACCATTCAGCGTCTTTCCCGCCGCCCGCGAACGGGCCACGATGGAAGAATGGACATTGCAGAAACCCCTGTGCCGCCCGGCACCTTTCTCGCCGATTTCGCGGCCCGCGAGGGGCACTACACCGATTGTTTCACCGCCCCCGGCAAGACCGCGACACTGCCGCAGTTCATCACCGCCTTTTACACCCAGCCGCTCTTTCGCGCCGAACGCCTCGTGCTGCGCGCCGCGGCGGGCGCACGCAGCTCGGATGACGGGGTGCGCGCGCTGGCGTCAGGAGAGGTTAACGAATTTGCGATATGGAAGGTGCACAGCAGGTCAGACACGGAAATCCTGCTCGAAGACATCCAATCCAACCGCACCCTGTCCTGGCTCAGCACCGCGGGTGGCCTGCAGTTCGGATCCGTCGTTCGTCCCGTCCGCAACAAACGCGGCCAGCTTGTCCTCGGCCCGGTCTTCGACGCGCTCATGACAGCACACAGGCTCTACTCCCGCGCGCTTCTCGCCGGTGCGGCCCGCCGGGTCTGACGCAGGCGTCCAGCCGCTTCTCTGTTTCAAAAAAAATCCCCCCCGGAGGGCCGATCTGCCATCCGCACCCAAGGCCCGGGGTCGTGTCACCCCGCCCGGGTCTGCGCCCCGTTTTCGGTAAAGATCACCCGCTGGCCCGCTGCCAGTTCGCGCCGGAACACGTCGCCCAGATAGCGCAGCGCATCGGCATAGCCGGACGCGGCAAACCGGTCGCGGCAACGCACGCCGACGGTCTGATCCAACCCGCGCGAGGCTTGTGCCCAGGTGATCGAATGCAACTCGTGCAGGTGGTCGCGCACGATCCATGCCGCGGTTTCCGCGATGCGCGCGCGGATGTAATCCGCCTCGTCATGGCCCATCGGCGCATCACCCATCGTGTTGGCACAATAGGCCGCCAGCATGTTGACCACGTGCTGATCACGGATGTGGCGCAGGATGTCACGCAGCCCGTCCACGAAAAAGTCGAGATCGACCCGCGCACAGGCTTCGCTGTCCATGGCAATGGCGTCCATCATCGTCCACGCATAGCCGCCCGCACCCCAGACATCATCGGTCAGCGCCGCCGCGCGGCGCGCCTCGATCTCGAGCCGTTCATAGCTGCCGCTGAAACGCGGCAACAGGTGCTTGCCCATCGACCGCATCGCGCGCGGATTGCGCGCATCCAGCGCAATCCAGCGCTCGTAATCGGCCACGATGGTTTCGACGTCCGCCGCCATGCCGCCGCTCACAGCGCATTTGACCGACGCCACAAGCGGTGAATTCAACGCCACGGGGTCCAGCGCGTCCACGATCTCGGCGGCGCGTTCGAAATGCGCGGCAAAGGCCTCGCGGTTGTGGCGTGGCACCTCGATGGACCAGCCGGTGCCGCGCCACGCCCAGCCGATGTCAACATGGGCCGAGGCCACGACCGCGGCAATCATCGGGTCGTTGTCGGCCTCGGCCAGCACGATCTCCAGCGCCTCGATGCCCTCGAGCAGCGGGGCATCCATGTCCGGACGTCCAGAGATCAGCGCGTGTTCTGCGGCCGCGACCACGTCGGCGCGGGCACCAAAGGCCATCAGTTCGGCCACCGGCATGCCGCCGCCGGTCTTTTCGCGGGCACTGTCATAGGTGCGCAATTGTGCGGCCAGCGACTTCCAGTCTTCCTGTCGGGCCAGACGCAGGGCGGCGTCCTGGATCAGATCGCGTGCGCGGTCCTCGGCGGTGGGATCGGGGCAGGGAATGACCACCGCCCGTTCCAAAGGCAAAACCGCAGGTCGCGGCGCTGTGCCGATCACTGTCTCAAGCGGCGCGACAGCCTCGGGCACAGTGACTTCGCCATCGCCACGCCAAGGTGGACGAAGACGCTGCAGGGGAGACATGACTTTGTCGAAAAGCGGCATTCGAATAGGCTCTACTGATACTATCTAGCGTCACGTATCCGCAATGAATGCGGCCCAAAAGGGGCGAGTGGCGGACAAACTCGGACAAATGCCAAGTTCATTTTGCGATATCTGCAACTTTCGATAAATGCGATTCGCCTATTGCGGGAATGTTGCCCAAGTCTTGATTTCGCCGATGTCCAAGGCCGGTCTGGACAGGGTGCCGCGCGCCCGCGCATAGTCGCGCAATGCGTGTAGTAGGCTGGTATATCTCGCTGGTGGTCTGTCTGCTGGCCACGGTTGGCGCGGCCGATCCTGTACCGCCTGTTTCTGGCCTAGGGGTCGCGGTGCTGCCACCGGGCAGTTTTGACGGTCTCAGACCGCCCGCGCGCGATGGCGATGTGCCCAACACCCGCTGGCGACATCAGCCGGATCACGTATTGTGGAACCGCGCGGCGCTGTCGGCGCTCAAGACCCATGGCGCGGCGCTGCCGCAGATGGTGCCCGGCGACATCGCCACGTGGTGTCCGAACTATGAACAGGCAGGCATGGACGACCGCCGCGCGTTCTGGGTCGGCTTTCTGTCGGCGCTGGCCAAGTTTGAAAGTACGTACAAACCCCGCGCCGTGGGCGGAGGGGGCAAATGGTACGGACTGCTGCAAATCCTGCCCGCCACCGCGCGCGGCTACAAATGCAACGTGGGCTCGGGGCAGGCGCTGTTGAACGGGGCCGCCAACCTGAGCTGCGCAGTGCGGATCATGGCGGTCACTGTGCCGCGCGACGGTGTGATCCACGGGCGCGACCGCAAATGGCGCGGGGTGACAGCCGATTGGGGACCGATGCGGTCCGCGTCCAAGCGGGCGGACATGGCCGCGTGGCTGCGCGGCCAAAGCTATTGCGCCCCGCTTGATGCAAAGCGACCGGTGGCGCGGCCTCAGTCGCCCAGCTGATCGCCAATCAGTCCCCAGATCTCGGGGTATGTCAGCATCAGCAGGTGCCCGTGCCCGTCAATCAGATCGACCTCGGCCGCGGGCAGGTTGCGCGCGAAACGCTTCACGACGCGGGGTGGAAACACCGGGTCCTCGGCACCGTGATAAAGCGTGATCCTGACCCCTGCGAGCGCCGCGGGATCGGGGTTTGTCCACCGCCGCAGATCGCGCGTGTGCCGTCGCGCCAACCCGTCCTTGGGCAGTTCGATCCGGGACGTGTTCGCCGCCACGAGGTCGTCTGCGGCAGCCGCCACTTCCGGCTCGGATCGGACCTCATCGCCGTAAGCCAGCGTGCGGTAGTATTCGAGCCAGATGTCCCGCGGCTTGGCCGATCCAGCGCGCGTTGCCGCCGCGAGCGTGCCAAGCGCGCCACGGATGCCTGCGAGGACCGGTTGCGGCGCCGGCATGGCCATGGAGATGGCGGCAACGTTGACCTCCGTGTCGGGCGCGCGGCGCTTGATTTCCTTGGCCGCCTCCACTGCGATCACGCCGCCCGTGGAATGGCCAATCAGGTCGACCCGCTTCAGTCCTGCCTGCAGCACCTGCGTGGCGATGTGATCTGCAGCAAATTCGAGGTTGATGAAATCTTCGGGCGGGCGGCCATCATATCCCGGCAACCGGTAGAACGCGATGGCCCGACCGGGGGCCGCAAAGTTCAGCGCGGGCGCCATCGCCCGGATCGACGTCAGCGCGCCCGGGATGGCAATGACTACGCTGGTGGCCCTGGTCCATTCCGCTTGCTGATAGATCAGCGGGGCGGAGCTGGGCCGTGGCACCGGGGCGCAGGCCGTCAAAAGCAGCGCCAAAAGCAGAACGCCGCGCCTCATCCCAGCAGCGAAAAGTGGTGTCGTTCGACGCGGATACCGCGGGCGCTGAGTGCTGTTTCGAACGCATCGGCGGGCGGGATCGATTCCAGTGGCAGGCGCACCTTGCGCCCATTGGTCAGCACCGCGCTGGCGCGGACCGAGAAATCGAGCCGCGTGTCCAGCCGCACGTGATCCAGCGCGTGCAGCGCCACCTCACCTTTGCGGCTGCCGGAAAACCACGACAGCGTCTCTGGCCCGATCTCGACCCCCGAAAGACGGCCCGAGGCCAGATCATAAAGCGCGGGCAAGGTGGCAAACCCCGCGAGGCTGACAAGGATCAGCGAAGCGTCCAGCACCTGCCACGCCAGTCCCATCGCGAGCCAGACCGCCATGACCGCAATCAGGGTCGCGCGATTGCGGCCCGTGTTCTGGTGGCGAAAGGGGCCGGGATCTGCAACCGCGTCGGTCATCGCCCACCCGACACATCCAGCGCGCTGCCGGTGACATAGCTTGCCGCGTCCGACGCCAGCCACAAGATCGCGTTTGCCACTTCCTCGGCACTGCCGACGCGGCCCATGGGCACGTTGTGGGCCAGCTTGAACGCGCGGTCCGGATCGCCGCCCTTGCCGTGGATGGCGGTGTCGATCAGCCCGGGACGGACAGCCATGACGCGGATGTTGCTGGCGGCAACCTCGGCGGCAAGCCCCTTGGTAAAGGCGTCAATGGCGGCCTTGGACGCTGCATAGTCGACATATTGGTTGGGCGAGCCCAGAGAGGCGGCGACGGACGAGATGTTGATGATCACGCCGCCCGTTCCCGCCGTTTCCATGCGTATGACCGCCTCTTTCGCCACCATCATCGCACCGATCACGTTGACGTTCATGATCTGTGCGACGCGGGTGTGATCGATGTCGGTCAGGCGCGCGGCAGGGGCGACGATGCCTGCGTTGTTCACCAGAACATCGATCCGGCCAAACCGTCCGTCGAGGGCGGCATAGGTTTTGTCGATGCCAGCCTCGGTGCCGATATCCGCCTGCACGATATGGGCCGTGGCCCCGCGGCTTTCGGCAGCGGCTTGCGTCGCCTCGGCACCCGCCTTGTCGGAATTATAGACCAGCAGGAAATCAAAGGTCTCGGCCCCCAGCCGTGCCACAGCCGCACCTATGCCGGCGGAGGCGCCTGTGATCAGGCAGATCGGGCGTTGGCTCATGTCAGTGTCCCTGCGCGATTTGGCTCTGGCTCAGGCTAGCATCTGGGCCAGCGGTGGTGAATGCGTGTTTGCGTGTACAGGCCGGGGTGCGGCGCGGTCACGCCTCGCGGATGCGGCTGATCATCTCGGTGGTGTCACGGCTCAGGTTCGGGGTGCCTGCGATGCGGTCCAGTTCCTTGCCGATCAGGTTCTGCCGGATCGCGTCATAGCGGAGCCATGTCTGGAACGCGGCACACATGCGGGCGGTGGTCTGCGGGTTCACCGGGTCGAGCTTGATCAGCCAGTCGGCCAGCAAGGTGTAGCCAGACCCGTCCTTGGCATGAAATCCAGCGTGATGCCCCACCACGGCCCCGATCGTCGCGCGAAAGCGGTTGGGGTTTTTCCAGTTGAAGTCGGGATGTTGGGTCAGCGCCTTGGCCGTGTCGACCGTGTCGTCGGGCCGGGTCTGTGACACCTGAAGCCCAAACCACTTGTCCATCACCAGCCGGTCGTTTTTCCATCTCGTCTCGAACTGCGCCAACGGCCCGTCACCGCGCCCATAGTATACGAGCAGCCCAAGGGCTCCGAGCGATTGGGTCATGTTGGTGGCGGTGTCGAATTGCTCTTGCGCGGCGTCGAGGTTGCCGAGGCGGGCCATGAGGCCCAGTACGTGGGCGCTGAAGTGGCGTTTTTCGACCTGCCCGGGCGTGGGGGCGTACGCCTCGTGCACCTGATGGGCAGCGAGGAGACCTTCCAGATCAGGCGCGAGCCTGTGTGCCATGGCGTCGTAATGTTCTTGCGAGGCGGCCCAGATCGCATCCGGGTCCACCGGCAGATCGCGGCGGTGCAACTCGGCGGCCAGCTCGGACTGGCCCACGATGGTGTTGACCGTCGAACGAAACACCGGGTTCAGACTGTCATCCAGCATGATCCGCGACACGGTGTCGATATATGCGGCGTCGGGCGGTGTGCCTTCGGTGACGCTGCGGATCAACGACTCGCGCGACAGCACCCGTGCCGCGTCCCAGCGGTTGAACGGGTCGGTGTCATGGGCCAACAGGAACGCGTGGTCGGTCTTGAAATCAAGCACGACGGGTGCCGAAAACTCCCGCAGGATCGAGGCGACGGGTTTGGCGTCGAGGCCGGCAAAGCTGAAGCTTTGCGTGGCTTCGGTCATCTCGAGTACCTGGGTCGGCACGGCCTCTGATCCATCCGGGTTCAAGAGGCCGACGGCGATGGGCAAAAGCTGTGGCTGCGGGTTGGGGGACGGCGTCGATGGCGCCGTTTCCTGCGTGAAGGTCAGCGTATAGGTGCCATCCTCGAACACCTCTTCCGCCTTTAGATGCGGCGTGCCCGCTTGGGTGTACCAGCGTTTGAACTGCGTCAGATCGCGGCCGGTCGTGTCTTCGAACACCGTGAGCCAGTCTTCGATCGTGCAGGCCTGTCCGTCGTGGCGGTCAAAGTAGAGGTCTAGCGCGCGTTTGTAAGCGTCGTCGCCCACCAGTCGCTTGAGCATCCCGATGACCTCGGCGCCCTTTTCATAGACGGTCAGGGTGTAGAAGTTGTTGATCTCCTGATAGCTGTCGGGGCGCACGGGGTGGGCCAGCGGACCCTGATCCTCGGTGAACTGGGCGGTGCGCATGAAACTGGCATCGCCGATGCGCTTGAGTTCGGCCCCGCGCATGTCCGAGGTGAATTGCGCGTCGCGAAAGACCGTCAGCCCCTCTTTCAGGCACAGCTGGAACCAGTCGCGGCAGGTGATCCGGTTGCCGGTCCAGTTGTGGAAATACTCGTGCGCAATGATCGCCTCGATCCGTTCGAAATTCCCATCGGTCGAGGTTTCGGGTGACGCAAGCACGGCCGAGGCGTTGAAAATGTTCAGCCCCTTGTTTTCCATCGCGCCCATATTGAAATCGTCCACGGCCACGATGTTGAAAACGTCAAGGTCATAGGCGCGGCCATAGACGTCCTCGTCCCATTTCATGCTGTCCTTGAGCGCTTGCATGCCAAAGGCGCATTTCCCCTCGTCACCGGGCCGGACATAGAGGGCAAGATCGACGTGCCGCCCCTCCATCGTGGTGAAGCTGTCGCGATGGGCCACCAGTTCGCCCGCGACAAGGGCAAAGAGGTAGGCAGGCTTTGGCCACGGATCGTGCCATTCGGCCCAGCCGTCACCCTGCGCGACAGGGTTGCCATTCGACAGCAGCACCGGGTGCGGGCCGTTGATGCGCACGGTGAAGGTGGACATCACGTCGGGCCGGTCCGGGTAAAAGGTGATCTTGCGAAACCCTTCGGCCTCGCACTGAGTGCAGTACATGCCATTGGACAGGTACAGCCCTTCGAGCGCGGTGTTGGCCGCCGGGTCGATCTGCACCTCGGCTTCCCATGTGAACGGCACATTGGGCACATCGCAGGTCAGGCCGGTATCGGTGACAACCGGCGCAACGGGTTCCCCATCGATCTTGGCAGAGATCAGCGTGAGGTCTTCGCCATGCAGGAAAAACGTCGGATCCGCCGCATCCTTGACCGGGGCAAAGCGGATGCGTGCGGTCACAAGGGTGGCGGACGGTGCCAGGTCAAAGGTCAGGTGCACGTCCTCGACGTCAAAGCCGAAGGGCGTGTAATCCTTGAGGAAGATGGTCTGGGGAGCGCTGTCTTTGGGCATGGAGCGGGGCCGTCCTTCGTGCTGAATGCAAAAGAGGTAGCCCCGCCGGGATGCCAGATCAACGCGTCAGGTCATGCCTCATTGTGTCATTTGGGTTGTATGCAGGTCCCGCTGACAATCGGGCCGGGGGGCACGGCTCTGTCAACGCGGACTTGCACGTTGTTAATCTCAAAGGGCAACGCGCGGGAACCAGTCTTTGTGACCAGCTGCAGGAATGTATCGACGCCGGTCACATTCAAAATCTCTTCGAGCAGCGTCGCGTCGGTGACAAAGGAAAGGTCATCAAACACGTCGCCGGGCAGGACTGGCGCGCGCATGAACATGCTTTCGACTTCGGCATTATTGAACGGAACGTTGTCGAAAAAGAATGTGAGCCAAAACTGGTCGTTCCCTCCGGGATTGTCCGACACGATCATCCCGCCGGGCCGTTGCCGGGATTGTTCGAATTCGCGATCAAAGCCGCGGAAAAGGACCTGTTCGGTTGCATAGGTGCGGGTGCTGCCGACTTGCCTGGTGATGCATTCCGGAATTGGGAAATACATCATGGTTTCGATCGTGCCCGTCATGGGAACGTCGAATTCGTCCGCGGTTTGTTGACCGGCGGGTGTTGTCACGGCGTATTCGATCAACACCTCAAGTGACAGGTGTTCGTTTGCGCCTTGGCCAAACGCGTTGTGGGGGATTATCAACGCCGCGCAGAGCAGTGCGGCTTTGTAAAATCGCTTCATATCAGTCTCCTAATTCAAAAAGTGGACGCCTAATTCGCAGCGGCGGTGGTGCACGTTAACCGAGCACTACGGCGTTGAGAAGGTCATTTGTGCCGCACTTGGCAGCGTGGTCACGGGGGGCTATCTCCCGCTTATGACAAGCGTTTTGTGGTTCAAAAGGGATTTGCGCACTGCCGATCATGCGGCACTGGCGCGGGCCGTCGATATGGGGCCGGTGATCCCGCTGTTTGTCTTTGAGCCCGGTCTGTGGGCGCAACCGGACATGTCCGGCCGGCAGTTTGATTTCGTGTGTGAAAGTGTTGCAAGCCTGCGCGCGGAACTGGCTGCGCTTGGGGCGACACTGGTTGTGCGCGTGGGCGAGGCCGTCGATGTCCTCGCACGGTTGCGCGACGAGGTGCCCTTTGACCGCATCATCAGTCACGAAGAGACAGGCAACGCATGGACCTATGATCGCGACCGCGCGATTGCGTGCTGGTGCCGTTCCGAAGGCGTGGCTTGGGAAGAACTGGCGCCTGCGGGTGTGGTGCGGCGGCTGAATGGGCGCGATGGCTGGGCGAAATTGCGCAACGCCTATTTGCGCCAACCACAGATCGACGCGCCCGGTCAGGTTCCGGGACCGACGCTTGCATCGGATGACGTCCCGCGGCTGGTGGCGGACGATCCGTGCCCCGAACGCCAACGCGGCGGACGCGACATGGCGCTGTCGCTGCTGGGTTCCTTCCTGACCGAACGCGGCCAGAGCTATCGCAAGGACATGTCGTCCCCCGTGACCGGAGAGACGGCCTGTTCCCGTCTGTCGCCCTATTTCGCACATGGATGCCTGTCAGGGCGAGAAGCCGCGCAGGCTACCGCCGCGCGACAACGCGAGGTCAAAGGCACACGCGAAGGGTGGGGCGGATCGCTCAAGTCCTACCAGGCGCGGCTCGCCTGGCGCGACCATTTCATGCAAAAGCTGGAAGATGAGCCCGCGCTGGAGCATCGCTGCCTGCATTCCGCCTATCAGGGGATGCGCGGCGATGATGTGGCGCGGCGCGTCGCGTGGGAAAAGGGTGAGACGGGCCTGCCTTTTGTCGATGCGTGCATGCGGTATCTCGCGGCAACAGGTTGGATGAACTTTCGCATGCGCTCGATGCTGATGGCGGTGGCGTCGTATCACCTGTGGCTGGACTGGCGGCAAACCGGCCTGCATTTGGCGCGGCAATTCACCGATTTCGAAGCTGGCATTCACTGGCCACAGGTGCAGATGCAGTCCGGCACAACCGGTATGAACACCGTGCGCATCTACAATCCGGTCAAGCAGGGGTTTGATCAGGATCCGGCGGGTGCCTTTACCCGTCGCTGGTGCCCCGAATTGGCCGCGGTGCCGGACAAGCATCTGCAGGAGCCGTGGACGTGGGATGCCGCTGACACCATCCTCGACAAGACGTACCCTGCGCCCATCGTCGACGTCAAAGAAGCTGCACGGCAGGCGCGGGACAAGGTGTGGGCTGTGCGCAAAGGTCAGGCCTTTCGCAAGGAAGCGGCGGCGGTGGTGGAAAAGCACGCCAGCCGCAAGGACAGCGCCGGGCATTTCGTCAATGACCGCGCGCCGCGGCGGCGCAAGTCCAATGCGCCTGACACCCGACAAATGGGGTTCGAGTTCTAATGGCGAAGATGCGCAAGAAATCCGATCTTCCTGAAAAGATGTGCCCGGTCTGCGAACGTCCCTTCACGTGGCGCAAAAAATGGGAAAGGGTCTGGGACGAGGTCAAGTACTGTTCCGACCGGTGCCGCCGCGAGGCCAAGAACAAGCCAAGCGCATGAGGCCCATTTCGTCCGCGGCGCGCAGCGGATAAACACCCATGTAGACGACATGACTTGGAGGAACATCATGACCATTTCCTTGCGCCGTGCGCGCACGATCATTCGCAAGACATTGGAAAAGGGCCACGAGATGGGGCTGAAGCCGTTGTCGGTCGTGGTGCTGGATGCCGGAGGGCATGTGCAGGCGTTCGAACGCGAAGACGGCGCTGCACCGGGACGGTTCGCGATTGCGCATGGCAAGGCCTATGGCGCGGTGATGCTGGGCATGCCTGGTTCAGCGCAGATGGCTCGGGCTGAGGCGCAGGCGTATTTTATAAATGCTGTGAACGGCACCTTTGGCGGTCAAGTCATTCCCGTGCCGGGCGGTGTGCTCGTGCGGGACAAGAAGGGTAACGTCGTTGCTGCAGTCGGTGTCACCGGTGACACGTCGGACAATGACGCCGCCGCCGCGCAAGCGGGGATTGCAGCGGTCGGCCTTGTGGCTGACATCTGAAGAAAACTGGCGAGGCGCGCGGTCGACGTGCGCCACCAGCGCGCTGGCGAAAAATTAAACACTCTGAGTATATGCACAGCTCGGTGCGCGCAGGCAGGGCTGTTCTTGCGCGTGCGGCATGACTATAACCACGCAAACGAAGTGTTTTGAGGTCTTTATGCCCCGTCCGATCATTGGCATCATTTCCAACCATCACGTGATCAGCGACAGCTATGAGGTGCAGGCTGCCGGGACGATCAACATCTCGGCTGTGGCTCAGGCTGCGGATGGGCTTCCGCTGTTGGTGCCTGCGGATCACAACTTTGTCGACCTTGAGGATCTGATGGCGGCCTGCGCGGGTTTTGTTTTTACCGGCGGGCGGCCCAACGTGCATCCGGAAGAATACGGCGAGGTGCCAACAGAGGCGCATGGTGAGTTTGATCGCAATCGCGATGGTCTGACGCTGCCGCTGATCCGTGCCTGCGTCGAAAGCGGTCAGCCGATCCTGGGTATTTGCCGCGGGTTCCAAGAGGTAAACGTGGCGATGGGCGGCACACTACACCCCGAAATCCGCGACCTGCCTGGGCGCGACAACCACCGAATGCCACCAGATGGCACGTTGGAAGAGAAATTTGCCCTGCGTCACGACGTGACATTTGTCGAAGGGGGCGTGTTTCACCGTTTGATGGGGGCGCAGGTGGTGCCGACCAATACGCTGCATGGCCAGGGGATCAAGGAAGCAGGCCAACGGATCGTGATCGACGGTTACGCTCCGGATGGCACGCCAGAGGCGATATATGTGGACGGCGCGCCCGGGTTCACGCTGTCTGTGCAATGGCATCCGGAATGGAATGCCGCGGATGATCCGGTGTCACGCCCGTTGTTCCAAGCCTTCGGAGACGCTTGCCGCGCATGGGCTGCGGGCGAGCGGCCGCAACCGATCCTGCGCAGCGCCTGATCCAGCCGCCATGCGGCTGACACCCGATATCCCGCCGGTCTGGTTGGCCTTGGCCATAGCTGTGGCGTGGGTTCAGGGCAGGTTCATGCCGCTGGGGCTGAGTCTTGCACATCCGATCACCGACATATTGGCAAGCGTCCTGATCTGGGTCGGGATCGCTCTTATCGCGCTGGCCGCATTTGCGTTTTGGCGCGCGCGGACGACGATCATCCCGCACAACACGCCAAGCGCGCTGGTCACCAGCGGTGTTTTTGCGATCTCGCGCAACCCGATCTACCTTGCCGATGCGCTGATCCTGACGGGCTTTGTTCTCAGTTTTGACGCGGTGCTGTCTTTGGCATTGGTGCCGCTTTTTGTCTGGTTCATCACGGTCCGGTTCGTCCACGCCGAAGAGGCGCGTATCCGCGAGACCTTTGGTCAAGAATTCAGCGCTTATTCCGCGAAGGTGCGTCGCTGGCTGTGAAAAACGGTTCTGCTACGCTGCGTCGCATAACCCCGGCTTGCACTGTCTCGCCCGTATCGCTAGTGGACAGCCGGTGTGTGCGCACCATTATGCAGTCACACTTGAGACCGCGACCATCGACCGGGGGACAGACCATATGAAGATCGGCACGCCAAAAGAATTATTTGAAGGAGAACGCCGCGTCGCGATGACGCCCGACAGCGCCCTTCAACTGCAAAAGCTGGGCCATACCTGCGTGATCGAAACGGGTGCGGGTCTTGCCGCCGGATTTGACGACGCTTCCTACAAAAACGCGGGCGTAGAAGTGGTCAAAACCGCTGCGGCCCTGTTCAAGGCGGCCGACGTCGTGGCCAAGGTGCGCCCGCCCGAGGATGCCGAGGTCAAGCGGTTGCGCGAAGGGCAAACGCTGATTTCCTTTTTCTATCCCGGCCAGAACGAAGCGTTGATGGAAGCCGCGGCCAAGCGGGGCAGCACCGTCGTCGCGATGGACATGGTGCCGCGGATTTCGCGGGCACAGAAGATGGATGCGCTGTCGTCCATGGCCAACATTGCCGGCTACCGTGCGGTGATCGAGGCAGGCAACAACTTTGGCCGCTTCTTCACCGGCCAGGTCACAGCGGCGGGCAAGGTGCCCCCGGCCAAGGTGCTGGTCATCGGCGCAGGCGTTGCGGGTCTGGCGGCGATCGGCACCTCCACATCGCTGGGTGCCATCACCTACGCGTTTGATGTGCGCCCAGAGGTGAGCGAACAGATTGAATCGATGGGGGCGGAGTTCGTCTTTCTCGATTTTGACGAAGAACAGCAGGACGGCGCCAAGACCGGCGGCTATGCGGCCCCGTCGAGCCCCGAATTCCGCGAGGCGCAGCTGGCCAAGTTCCGCGAGATGGCGCCCGACATCGACATCGTCATCTGTACCGCCTTGATCCCGGGCCGCGATGCGCCGGTTCTGTGGACCAAGGATATGGTCGAGATGATGAAGCCCGGGTCGGTTATCGTCGACCTTGCTGCCGAGCGTGGTGGCAACTGTGAACTCACGGTGATGGACGAAAAGGTCGTCAGCGACAACGGCGTGACCGTGGTCGGCTACACCGATTTCCCCAGCCGCATGGCGACGCAGTCTTCGACACTCTATGCCACGAACATCCGTCACATGATGACCGATCTGACGCCCGAGAAAGACGGCGTGATCGTGCATGACATGGAAGACGACGTGATCCGCGGCGCGACCGTGACCCATGAAAAGGTTGTCACCTTTCCGCCGCCACCGCCCAAGGTGAACGCGATTGCGCAGCAAAAGGTTAAGAACACACCCAAGGAGCTAACGCCCGAAGAAAAGCGCGCCGCCGAGCTGGCCGCCTTCAAAGAACAGACAAAACGTCAGGTCACCCTGATCGGTGTGGGTGGTGCGCTGATCCTGCTGGCTGGCCTTTATACCCCGGCAAGCTTCATGCAGCACTTTATCGTGTTTGTGCTGTCGGTCTTTATCGGCTTCCAAGTGATTTGGAACGTAAGCCATTCGCTGCACACGCCGCTGATGGCGGTGACCAACGCGATCTCGTCGATCATCATTCTGGGAGCGCTAATGCAGATCGGATCGGATATTCCGGTGATCACCTTCCTGTCGATCTTCGGCGTCTTTATGGCGGCCATCAACATCTTTGGCGGCTTCCTCGTGACACGGCGCATGCTCGCCATGTTCCAGAAATCCTAAGGAGTAGGGGCTCATGGACTTTGGATTTACTACAGCTGCCTACGTTGTTGCAGCGGTCCTTTTCATCCTGTCCCTCGGGGGGCTTTCTGGCCAGGAAAGCGCAAAGCGCGCGGTCTGGTATGGCATCGTGGGCATGGCCATTGCGGTTGTCGCCACACTGATCGGACCGGGGCAGGGGCTGTGGCTCTTGTCGCTAATCCTGATCGCGGGCGGTGCGGCTGTGGGTTATCAGCTGGCCACCAAGGTCGAGATGACGCAGATGCCCGAGCTGGTCGCAGGGATGCACGCGCTCGTGGGTCTGGCGGCGGTCTTTGTCGGCTTCAACGCGCATATCGAGATGGTCAACGTGCTGGCCATGGACGCCGAGACACGCAAGGCGACCGTCGAAGGCTTTGCCGGTCTTCTGGCCAAGAAAACGCCGGTTGAATTCACCATTCTACAGATTGAATTGGTACTGGGCGTCTGGATCGGTGCGGTGACCTTTACCGGGTCCTACGTCGCCTGGGGCAAGCTGTCGGGCAAAGTCGACAGTGCCGCAACCAAGCTGCCCGGCGGGCACATGCTGAATGCGGCGGCTGCGGGTGCGTCACTGA
This sequence comes from Pseudomonadota bacterium, assembly GCA_038530495.1. Lineage (GTDB taxonomy): Bacteria > Pseudomonadota > Alphaproteobacteria > Rhodobacterales > Rhodobacteraceae > Tateyamaria. The sequence goes on from JBCBCR010000019.1 coordinate 23,490, forward strand.
TCCTCGCGATCATCTACTTCAACGGCGGCGGCCTTCTGTCGCTGGTCCTGCTGACGGCGCTGGCGCTGTTCATCGGCTGGCACCTGATCATGGGCATCGGCGGCGCCGATATGCCGGTCGTCGTGTCGATGCTGAACAGCTACTCCGGTTGGGCCGCAGCTGCCATCGGCTTCAGCCTTGGCAATGATCTGCTGATCGTTGTTGGCGCGCTTGTGGGCTCGTCCGGTGCGATCCTGAGCTACATCATGTGCAAAGCGATGAACCGATCCTTTGTCAGCGTGATCCTGGGCGGCTTTGGCGGTGCGCAGGGTGAGCAGATGGCCGTGGAAGGCGAACAGATCGCCATCGAGGCCGACGGCGTTGCCACGGCTCTGAACGAGGCGGACAGCGTGATCATCATCCCCGGCTACGGCATGGCCGTGGCGCAAGCGCAGCAGGGCGTGGCCGAACTGACCCGCAAGCTGCGCGCCAAGGGCAAGACCGTGCGTTTTGCGATCCACCCCGTGGCGGGTCGTTTGCCCGGGCACATGAACGTGCTTCTGGCCGAGGCCAAGGTGCCCTATGACATCGTGCTGGAGATGGACGAGATCAACGATGACTTCCCGGAAACGGATGTGGCCATCGTCATCGGCTCCAACGACATCGTGAACCCGGCGGCCCAAGACGATCCAAACAGCCCCATCGCTGGCATGCCGGTGCTGGAATGCTGGAAGGCCAAGCAGGTGTTCGTGTCCAAGCGCGGGCAGGGCACAGGGTATTCCGGCATCGAGAACCCGCTGTTTTTCAAGGAAAACACGCGCATGTTCTACGGTGATGCCAAAGCGTCTATCGACAGCCTGTTGCCGATGATCGACTGACTTCGGAACTGATAGGACACGAAAGCCCCGCCGTCATATCCGGCGGGGCTTTTTCTTTTTGGTAAGGGGCGCTGGGCTACCAACGCGATATGGTATACAACTGCATCCAGATAACCAATTGATAACAAACATTTTTCGCATTTGCATTTTGCGCGACTCGCGCTATGTCCGGGCCAAGTACATCAGGATTCGCTGAAAATGCCGCCAATCGAAGACCACCCGCTGCGCTATGCATTGGCCAATGAACTCCATGCGCGGCCTTTCCCTTCGATGGCGCCGCCGTCCTCGGCCATCTACATCGCGTTCAAGCAGCCCGAAATGGCGGCCAACCGAGACCGCGCGCTTGACTTGGCACACCTGCACGCGCTTCTTGACCGCTACGGTGCCGCGCACCCGCAGCCCGGGGCCACGCATTATTATGGCCGGATTGGCAAGCATTGGCTGAAATGGGAACAGCACACTGAATTTGTGACCTACACCCTTTTCAGCGACAGCGTCGCAGAACGTCCCTTTGAAGCGGCCGCATTCGAACCTTTTCCCTCCGACTGGCTGCAAGAGGCCCCAGGTCAGCGGGTCACGTCCATTATCTTGCGTATCGAGGAGCGTCCAGAGCAGCCGGAGATTTGCAAGAAGCTGGACAAGTGGTTTGTGCCCGAAAGCCTCGCCGTCAGTGCGATGCTGGATGACGGCGCTGTGGCCGCGTCAGATTTTCGGATCGACAGCAACGGCCACATGCGTTTCGCGGTATTTGTCAGCGACGGCACCGGCGAGCGTCGGATTGGTCGCATCGTGCAGCGCCTGTGCGAGATCGAAACATATAAGACCATGTCGATGCTCGGCTTTGCCAGGGTGCGCGATCAGGGCCCGCAGTTGACCGCGCTGGATACGCGCCTGACCACCTTGGTCGAAGAGATGAGCCGCGAGGGATCGCGCGCGGAATCGACCCTGCAGGCGCTGCTTGCGATCTCGGCAGAGCTGGAAACCCTGTCTGCGCAATCGTCCTTTCGCTTCGGCGCGACAGGAGCCTATGAGGCGATCGTGACCGAACGGATCGAGGCCCTGCGCGAGATGCGCTACGAGGGTCGGCAGACCTTTCACGAGTTCATGACGCGCCGCTACCAGCCCGCGATGCGCACGGTGCGGTCGTCGAAAGAGCAGATGGACAACATGTCTGCGCGCGCGGTGCGGGCCGCAAACCTGCTGCGGACACGGGTGGACGTGGAACGATCTGCGCAAAACCAGAAGCTGCTGGAGAGCATGGACAAACGGTCGGACCTGCAATTGCGGTTGCAGCGCACCGTGGAAGGGTTGTCGGTGGTGGCAATCAGCTACTACGCGGTGTCGTTGTCGTCCTACCTGCTTTATCCGCTGGAAGAACCGACAGGGCTGTCGGGCAACTTCCTCACGGCGCTGGTCACGTTGCCCGTGGTGATCTTGGTGTGGGCCATGATCCGACGGCTGCGCCAAGAGGTGGAAAAGTAAGGCGCGTGCGGCTGATCGGCCCTTCGGGGAGGATTTTTTGAAACAGAGAAAGGGACCGGTGCACCCGGTTTTGCTTGTTCAGCGTCCTCTGATCCGGGGGTCGAGTGCGTCGCGCAAGCCGTCGCCGAGGTAGTTCACCCCCAGCACGGTCAGCGAGATCAGGATCCCAGGCAGCAGGACGCGTTCCGGGTATTGCTCCATGCGCGGCACAGCGTCAGCCAGAAGCTTGCCCCAAGTGGGAAAGTCGGACGGGAAACCCACACCGAGGAAGCTGAGCGCGCTTTCAGTGATAATTGCCGTGGCCAGGCCCAGGGTGGCCGAGACCATGATAGGTGAGATCACGTTGGGCAGCAGGTGGCGGCGGATGATCTTGGCTGGCGTGGTGCCGATGGATCGGGCAGCGAGGATGAATTCGCGTTCCTTGAGCGCGAGGATATCGCCGCGCACGATGCGAGCGGTTTGCATCCAGGAGGTCAGGCCAACCACGCTGACGATCAGGATGAACATGCCGCCTTCGGGCCCAAATTGCGCGTTAAGCGGTTGTCGGAACAGGGTCACGGCCACCAGCAGGATCGGCAGGATGGGCAGCGACAGCACCAGATCGGTGAAGCGCATGAGCCAGAAATCGAGGCGCTTGAAGTAGCCTGCCAGCACACCGACCCCGGTGCCGATCACGAGCGCAAGGATCATCGCGGCCCAGCCCACCGCCATGGAGGCGCGGCCGCCTTCGATCAGTTGCGCGAGGATATCGCGGCCCAGTTGGTCTGAGCCAAGCGGTTTGTTCCAGCCGACCTTGGCGTCTCCATCCCAGAGCGCCACGTAGATGGGGCGGAAATCCTTGTTGCGGATGTCGATCTTGGTCGCGTCGACCTGGTAGATCCACGGGCCGATCAATACGGCAAGGGTAATGAACACGAGGAACCCACCGCCCAAGAGCGCGCCCTTGTGGCGTTTGAACGTGTCCCAGACGTCGCGCCACTGGCTGCGGGGCGCTTTGGGAGGTTCGCTGTCCTGCAGGGCGCCGAAGGTCTCTTGCGAGGCGTCAGTCATAGCGGATCCTCGGGTCGAGCACGCCGTAGAGAATATCGGCGATCAGATTGAAGAGAACGATCAGCACGGCGAAGATGAAGGTGAGGGTCATCACGCCGGGGATGTCATTTGCAAAAAGCCAGGTCAGCAAGAGCTGGCCGATCCCGTTCACCTTGAACACATTCTCGGTGATAATGGCGCCGCCAAAGATCGACGGGATGCCCAGAGCGATCACGGTGATAACAGGGATCATCGAATTGCGCAGCACGTGGACCATGACCACGACGCTCTCGCGCAGCCCCTTGGCCCGGGCGGTGCGCACGTAATCCTGATTTAGATTGTCGAGCATGGAGGACCGCATATAACGGCTGATCTGTGCGGTGGTCTGCAACGCCAGCACCATAACCGGCATGACCATCTGCATGAACTGAACCTTGAAGCTGGCCCAGTCGTTCACAACGTGGGTTGTATCATAAATTGACGGCAGCCACCCCAGTTGAACTGAAAAGATCACGATCAGCAAGGGACCCGTGAAGAACGGCGGAATCGAAAAGCCGATCATGGTCACGAAGGTGCCGGATTGGTCGAAGACCGAGTATTGGCGGTAGGCGGAGTAGATGCCGATGGGCACGGCGATGGCGATGCCAACGACGTAGGACAGGCCGACAACCCACAGCGTCTGCGGGATGCGCTGGACCACGATGTCCATGACGGGTGAGCGGGTTTGCCACGAGATGATGCGCTGCTTGCCCTCGGCAAAGGACGTGCCGAACCAGTGGTCGATCAGCACCTGCGGTTCGATCCAGAAGAACTGGACCATCCACTTCCAGTATTGCACCAGCGGTGGCTGCCCGACGCCAAGCGCTTCGCGCATGCGTTCGCGCACTTCAGGCGGAATGGTCAGCGGCTGACTGGCCATCGGATCGCCCGGGGCCATCTGCAACAGCATGAAAATGACGAAAGCGATGAACAGCAGTGTCGGGATCGACAAAAGCAATCTGCGGATCGTGAAGGTCAGCATATGCAGCTTGGGTCCGGCTTGAGGGAAGGTGCGCGGGGACCGCGCACCCTACGCGGTGTGAGTAGGGTGCGCCTTTACGGCGCACCGCACGTGACGATCAGTCGATCCGGAACCAGTCGGCGGTGTTCCAGATTTCGCTGTCCCAGACGTTCAGCTTGACGCCACCCAGTGAGTTGGAATGCGCCGACACGCGACCACGGTGCACCAGCGGAACGATGGTGAATGTGTCCTTGGTCAACATGTTGTTCATCTTGATCGCGATCTCGCCACGCTTGGCGATGTCGCCGGTGCGGGCCAGTTCGTCGATCAGCTCGTCATAGGCCG
>JBCBCR010000020.1:0-27913 GCA_038530495.1 Pseudomonadota bacterium
CGGATGAAATGAACCAATGCCTGCTTTCGCAGCAGTTCCAATTCACCCGGGTCGAGAACGTGCGCGGCGGATTCGGTCACGCCTATTTCCGCGATAACCCCGCAGTGTTGTCGGATGTCGTTCTTGCCCTGCGAACCCGCGCCTTTCCCGGCGGCACACTGCGTCCGCTGGAACAGGAGGACGAGCAGGGCGTGTGGCTGCTGCACCCGAATTATCCGTTGGACCGCTTGCCGGATATCTCTTTGCAGGAACTGAACGATCAGCGCTAGCAGGCGGAGTGCTGCGTTGACACGCGCCGGTCAATCAGGTCGAACTGCCGCTGCCCGAAGGTTGCAACAGGAGGGTCAAGCGTATGCGTCACGGCTTTCCTCTGGCCCGGCCCGGCCAGACCGTCGGGTTGCTGGGTGGATCGTTCGATCCCGCGCATGAAGGGCATGCGCACATCACGCGCGAGGCGATGAAGCGGTTTGGCTTGCAACAGGTTTGGTGGCTGGTCAGCCCGGGCAATCCGCTGAAAGAGCGCGGGCCAATGCCCTTGTCGCAGCGGTTGGCGCGGGCGCAAGTCGTGATGCGGCATCCGCGGGTGCACGTGACCGACATCGAGGCGCATCTTGGTACCCGGTTCACAGCGCAGACGCTCACCGCTCTCAAGGGCCGCTATCCCGGCGTGCGTTTTGTCTGGCTGATGGGTGCCGATAATCTCGCGCAATTTCACCTGTGGCAGGATTGGACGTGGATCATGCGCAACGTGCCCATCGGCGTGATCGCGCGGCCCGGCGACAGGATTTCGGCGCGGATGAGTCCCGCAGCCCGGCTTTACCGCCGCTACCGCTTGTCAGGCCATGCAAGCCAAATGCTATCGCGTACGGATGCGCCTGCGTGGTGTTTCGTGAACGTGCCCATGTCGCCCGCGTCGTCCTCGGCCATCCGGGCGGCGGGTGCATGGTCTGCCCCTGTGGAAAAGTGATCGTTTGAGGGGAATTCCCCTGTTGTCGGTGTGCCAGCGCTGCGCTTTACTGTCGGCATGGGTCAAGGGGTTTCACGGCGCGCGGTTCTCGCGTTTTTGGGTGCAAGTCTGGGGCAGGCAGCGTTTGCAGCGCCGCCAACGCGTTCCTTGCGCCCAGTGGCGCGCGGGGTCGGGCATGCGAAAAAGGCCGTCGCCGGGCCCGACGCCATCATCGCCAACGCGGGCCTAAGCGGGCGCGTCACCTTTGCCGTTGCAGACGCACGTACCGGAGCGAAGCTAGAAGGTGGCCGTGCTGCCACGGGCACCCCCCCGGCAAGCGTGGCCAAGGCAATCACAGCCCTTTACGCGCTCTCGACACTGGGTCCGACGCACCGCTTTGTCACGCGTGTCATTGCGACCGGGCCCGCGTCGGGCGGTGTGGTTGAGGGCGATCTGGTTCTGGTCGGTGGCGCCGATCCCACGCTGGATACCAACGGTTTGGCAGCCCTTGTCAAAGCGCTGAAAGACAAAGGCATCCGAGAGGTTCGCGGCGGCTTCAAGGTCGCCGAGGGGTTCCTGCCCTACACCCGCACAATCGATAAGGGGCAGCCGGATCATCTGGGCTACAGCCCCGCCGTGTCGGGAATCGCGTTGAATTTCAACCGCGTGCATTTCGAATGGAAACGGTCCGGCAATGGCTATGGTGTCACCATGCAGGCGCGCACCGACAAATACCGCCCCGCCGTCTACGTCACCAAGATGTCGCTCGCGAACCGTGATCTACCTGTCTACACGTACACAGACGGCGGCAACAGCGACAACTGGACGGTGTCACGCCGCGCATTGGGCAAGGGCGGGTCGCGCTGGCTGCCGGTCCGCAAACCAGCGCTGTATGCGGGCGACGTGTTTCAGACGCTTGCGCGCGCGAGCGGCATCGTTTTGAAAAACCCCGAAGTGGTCAGCCGCATACCACAAGGCAGCACGTTGGCCGCTGTGCAAAGCGCGGAGTTGCGCATCTTGCTGCGCGACATGCTGCGATATTCAACCAACATCACCGCCGAAATGATCGGTATGGCCGCCACGCGTGCCCGCACCGGCAAGGTGGCGAGCCTGCGGGGCTCGGCAAGTGAGATGAGCCGTTGGGCTGCCTCGGCACTGGGCGCCAAGGGTACCAAACTGGTCGACCATTCCGGCCTCGGGGATGCGAGTAAGATGACAGCCGACGGTATGGTTGCCGCATTGGTCAAAGTGCACCAAAGCAGCGGTCTGCGCCCGATCCTCAAACCGTTTGCCATGCGTGACGCCAATCGGCGCGTGATCAAGGATCACCCGATCCAGGTCGACGCCAAGACCGGGACGCTCAATTTCGTGTCCGGGCTCGCTGGTTACATGACTGCGCGCGACGGCACCGATCTGGCATTTGCCATCTTTTGTGCCGACGAGGCAACGCGAGGCCGGATTTCCAAGGCCAATCGCGAAGCCCCGCAAGGCGCGCGCAGTTGGAACCGGCGCGCCAAGGCTTTGCAGCAGAAACTGATCGAGCGCTGGGGTGCGATCTACGGCTCCTGACGGTCAGGCAGCGCGCCGCATCGGCATAACGTCAATAAAATCGGCGGTCGCCTCGGCTGTGGCTGCCGACAACGTCCACCCCAGATGCCCGTGACCCGTGTTGTAAAACACGCCGGGTCGTGAACCAGGGCCAACCTTTGGCATCATGGACGGCAGCATGGGCCGCAATCCCGCCCACGGCACGCAGTGTTCGGTCGACACGTCTGGAAAGAACGTCTCGCACCACTGGCGCAACGGGCGGATGCGGTCGTCGCGGATGTCGAGGTTGTAGCCGTTGAACTCGGCCGTGCCGGCGATGCGGAAGCGGCCTTTGCCAAGGCGTGAGGTCACGATCTTGGCTGCATCATCCAGCAAACTGACCCAAGGTGCTGCCGCTTGGTTGGCTTTGTCGTCGAGGTTGACGGTGATCGAGTAGCCTTTGACCGGGTAGATGTTCACGCGGTCACCAAGCTGTTTGCCGATTGCACGGCTGCCAACCCCGGCGCAGATTACGAGCCCATCGAAATTCTCGCGCGCGCGACCGTTGGGGCCGGTCCAGCCCATTGTCAGGTTGCGGCCTTCGTGGCTGATCTGGGTGACATCGCAATTGTAGTGAAAGGTCACGCCAAGCTTTGCGCAGCCATCGCTAAGGGCACGGGCATAGCGATGGATGTCCCCGGTGAAATCACTTTTGGTGTAAAATCCGCCGAGCGTGCTGGATTTGAGCGTTGGTTCAATCCGCATCACGTCGTCTGGCGACACCTCGCACCGTTCAAGCCCGGCCTGGGCCAGCAGGTCATTGACGCGCCGGGCGTGATCAAATTCGGCCTGATCTTTGTAAACGTGCAGGATCCCACGCTGTTCACAGTCAAATTCGAATCCCACCTCGCGGGCAAAGCCAAGCAGGTGTTCACGGGCCGCGATGGCAAGGCGTGCCGTTTCAATCGTGTGTGCTTTGTATTGTGGGATGTTGCCCATGAACTCGGCCATCCAGGTCAGTTTGTGCCAGGACGGCATTGGGTTAACCAGCAGAGGCGCATCCGCCCGGAGCATCCATTTCAATCCCTTGAAGATGGTGCCCCACCGCGTCCAGACCTCTGCATTTGAAGCCGACAGTTGCCCGCCATTGGCAAAGGATGTCTCCATCGCTGCATAACGGTTGCGGTCAAAGACACTGACCTGGATGCCACGGCGGGCAAGGGCGTAGGCCGTGGTGATTCCGGTGATTCCGGCGCCAATAATTGCGATATGTTGTGTCATGGGGCTGTTCCCGATCACGCGCGTGTCAAGGATGCTGGCCGGGCGGCGCCCGCGCATCCCCATCTGTCGCTTAACCTGAGAGTTTCACGCGCCAGAGGCGCGCTTTCTCCTTCGGTGGGTTCGCTGCGTGGGGCGAACCGCTCTCCAGATCGTCGTTTTGCCCTCGGATGAAGGCGCGACCGGTACGGTAAATTGGCCTGAGAGATTCCGGGGCGTTGCTCCTTCGGCGGCGGGGCGACCCGCACTCTCCCACACCGGTCTGACGGCGTGTGTTTCCTTTAGGAAACTTACCCGCACAAATCAAGCGATTTCGGCGACCTCCGAGCTGACGTGGGTCAGGTCAAAGCACGCTGTTGCTGGTCATCGGAAAAATCCGGAAATGGAGGATCCGTGTTGATCGGCGGACGCGGCGTTTGTAGGCCAAATGCGATTGGGCGTGCGTTGCGCGCGCCGCGCTCTGCATTCAGCATGTCGATCAGGTCACCAATCATGTCGCGCGCCTCTTGCGGTGCGGTCTGAAGCTCTGCTGGCAAGTGGATGGCAAGTTCAAAACCACCCGGCGTGATGGTCGAGGCACAGCCGTTCAGCGTCCAAAGCTGGTCTGCAATGGCGGCCATTCGAACAATGGCCAAGGCTGTGAAATATGCGGTGAAGGTCTGGCCCGCTTTGGATCCGGTCAGTTCCGGCAGGTTCGTCAGCAAAAGCCGCGTAGCGCGCGCGCTGGGCGTGCCCGGCGCCGCACCCGCCGTGCGACGCATCGTGTCCCTGCTGGTACGCGCGCACAGCGTGTCGCCAAGGGTCGCAACCGGGCGAAAGCCAATCGCGGTGTCAAACCGACGGTACGCAAGGCATCGATCTATCTCGGGCGCCAAACCTTCGACACCGAATGGCAGATAATGCTGCTGGGCCTGACCATAGGCGCGGTCGCTGGACGGATGCACCAGCATGTCAAGGTCATCGCGCCCCGCCGACTGATGCCACGCGGCCAGAACGCGCGTCCGCCCTTCGGTATCGCAGGTCCACACGTCGTCCAGCACCAGATCGCGCCCGATCACACCAATCAATCGCTGATCCGGTGTCATCGCAAAGCGATGTGCATCCGCATGGTCGGTCGACAGTGCGTTTGGCATGGCGCCAAATGCAGCCACGTGATCCCGGTGCGTTTTGGGATGCACCAGCGCGTCAGCGGCGATGGGCATGAGTGTTGTGTTGTTGGTCAGCCGCGTGAGCAGATGGTCGACAAGCTCGTCAACATCGGTGTGCCGGGTTCGCTGTTGCGCACCGTTTCGGAACACGACCCCCGAATGCGTGAAATTGACTGGCGTGAAAGGCCCACAGGCACGGCCATTCGAAAATCGAACGGCATCCCCGTAAATGTCGGTGATCTCGCGATGTATCATGTCGCGGCCCGATGCGTGCACGCATTTCGCTCGTTTGCGGTGCATGCACGAAACATGCTTTGAACGTGGTCATCCGCGTAAGAGTTATGCGGTGGGCAAGGGCAGTGAGTTGTGCCCCTGTACCCCGACCCGGCTATCACACAGCCGGGATGCGACCCTGCCGGGTCAACCGCTTGTGGACCAAAACTGTGGTCCCCCCCAAATCCGTCTGCCGGTCGATGTCGTGCCGTCCCAGTTCCAAAAATGTAAGTCATGGTTCAGCCCCCTCTCGACTGTGCCATAACCCTAGACGGGGTTTGTGACGTTGGGTCAATCAGGCCGGAATTGCTTTCACGTTCTTTTCACGTGAGGGGGATTACCCAGCTAAATCCAAAGGGCTTTTAGAGAATTTTCGTGAAATTTGGTACTATTTGGCGTCACAGCGTGAGGTGTCGCGCACGGGCGCCACGTTCGATTGCAGCGGCGTGTAACCGATCAATTTCAAGCTCGTAACGAATCTCTTCCAGCAGGCGCAATTGCTGTTCCGCAATTGAACCGTCTGCCGCGGCAACATCGCATGCAAGCGCATAGGCGGTTTCATACAATCGTGGGGGCAATGCTTCGCGGACAAGGCCAAAGAGCGCGTCCAGACCATCTTCTTGATCAAAAAGATCGAAAACGGTTTGGCTGACGACAGACAACCGATCCGCGTCGTAGTCACCGAAAACGGGCAGCATGTTGACGGCGGAATTGATCTTGACCAACTCAACCGTGCGGATGTTCTCATCTGACGCTGACACGGCGATCATTACGGCCACAAGTGCGTCCTGCGGCGTCAGTGTCAGGTTCCTGAGCTCGGTCATGGGGTCCTCGGCGATCTTCTCCTTAGCAATATTGACCCGCGGCGGCCCCCGCAATAGGTAAGCGCCGTTGCGCCGCGGCGATCCCGTCCGGGCCTTTTCGAGGATCATGAGATGAGCAGTTTTCGCGACGCCGCACTGACGAGCAAGGCTTGGCCATTTGAAGAAGCGCGCAAGCTGATCAAACGTTACGAAAAAGCGCCGCCGGAAAAAGGCTATGTGCTGTTCGAAACCGGCTATGGTCCTTCGGGCTTGCCGCATATCGGCACCTTTGGCGAGGTGGCGCGCACCACGATGGTGCGCCGCGCATTCGAAGCGATCTCGGACATCCCGACCAAGTTGGTGTGCTTTTCCGACGACCTTGACGGCCTGCGCAAGGTGCCAGGCAACGTGCCAAAGCCCGAACTGCTGGAACAGCATCTGCAGCGCCCGCTGACGGACGTGCCCGACCCGTTTGGCACCCATGAAAGCTTTGGCCATCACAACAATGCCATGCTGCGGCGTTTCCTCGATACCTTCGGTTTCGAGTACGAGTTCATTTCGGCCCGCGAGTTCTATGCCTCGGGACAGTTTGACGACATCCTGCTGCGCTGCGCCGAGAAATACGACGATCTGATGAAGATCATGCTGAAATCGCTGCGCGACGAAAGGCGTGAAACCTATTCGATCTTTTTGCCCATGCACCCCGAAAGCCGGCGCGTGATGTATGTGCCAATGAAGCATGTGGATGCGGCAAACGGCACCGTGACCTTTGATGACGAGACCGGCAAGGAATGGACGGTGCCCGTCACAGGCGGCAACGTAAAGCTGCAGTGGAAGCCGGATTTCGGCGCGCGCTGGGCCGCGCTCGGCGTCGATTTCGAGATGTACGGCAAAGAGCACGCCACCAACGAAAAGATCTATGACGCGATTTGCCGGACTCTAGGCGCCAAGCCGCCGGAGCATTTTTCGTACGAGCTGTTCCTCGACGATCAGGGGCAAAAAATCTCAAAGTCGTCGGGTAACGGGGTCAGCATCGACGAGTGGCTGACCTACGCGTCTACCGAAAGCCTCAGCTATTTCATGTATCAAAAGCCGAAGACGGCAAAGCGTCTGTTTTTTGACGTGATCCCCAAGGCGGTCGATGAATACCATCAGCAATTGCGCGCGTTCTCGGGTCAGGACGACAAGGGCCGCGCAGCGAACCCGGTTTGGCACATCCACGCGGGCGACGTGCCGGAAAGCGATATGGTCGTACCGTTTGCGATGCTTCTCAACCTCGCGTCGGTCAGTCAGGCAGAGGACAAAGGCACTCTTTGGGCCTTTATCCAGCGATACGCGCCGGAAACAGGCCCCGAAACGCATCCAGGCATGGATACGGCGGTGGGTCACGCGGTGGCCTATTACAACGATTTCGTGAAGCCGCACAAAACCTACCGACTGCCCACAGAGGCCGAGAAAGACGCGATCCTTGCCCTGCGCGACGCGCTGGTCAGTTATGACGGCGCTCTGAATGACGAGGATTTGCAGTCGGTTGTTTATGCCGTGGGGCGCGATCGTTTCGACCCTCTGCGCGGATGGTTCACAGCGCTTTACGAGGTGCTGCTTGGCGCCAGCCAGGGGCCACGTTTCGGAGGTTTCATAGCTCTTTACGGTGTGGATGAGACGATCGCGCTGATTGATACAGCGCTTGCTGGCGAACTGGTTTGAACGTGCGGTGCGCAGTGAATGCGCACCCTACGCAGCTGCCCGAGATTTGTCTGATCCGACCCGCGCCCTATGCTCTTGGCCAGTATAGGAGGAAGCAACATGCGCGCACTGGTCATGGGACTGGCACTTGCACTTGGGATGGCGGTATCGGCCGCAGCACAGGACGCTGACATTGAAAGCGTCATCTCGGAACAACTCAACGCTTTTGAACAAGACGACTTTGACCAGGCGTTCACCTACGCGGCGCCAAATATCCGGCAGATTTTCCGGACGCCCGAGAACTTCGGCACAATGGTGCGCCGTGGCTATCCGATGGTGTGGCGACCGGGTACAGTCACGTTCCTCGAGCTTGAGCGACGTGGCGTAGGGTTCGTCCAGACCGTTCAGATCGAAGACGCCGAAGGCGTGCTGCACTTCCTCGCGTATGCGATGATGGAGACAGGCGAAGGTTGGAAGATCGCCGGTGTATCGATCATCACGGCGCCGGGCGTCGCGGCCTGATCAATAGGTTGGGTGGAATCTGTCTGCGGGCGAGAGCGTGAAAATCTCACATCCCGCCTCGGTTACACCGACCGAATGCTCGAATTGCGCTGACAATGACTTGTCTCGTGTCACCGCGGTCCAATCATCTGCCAATGTCTTTGTTTCGGGGCGGCCCAGGTTCACCATGGGTTCGATGGTAAAGAACATGCCCGGCTCAAGCATAGCGCCAGTGCCCGGACGGCCATAATGCAGGACGTTGGGCGGAGAGTGGAACACCTGCCCCAGCCCGTGACCGCAAAAATCCCGAACCACAGACATCTTGTGGCTTTCGACAAAGCGCTGAATGGAATGGCCAATATCGCCAAAGGTGTTGCCGGGCTTCACCGCCTCGATCCCGCGCATGAGCGCGTCGTGGGTCACCTCGATCAACCGCTCTGCTTTGCGCGGCAGCTTGCCCGCGACATACATCCGAGAAGTATCGCCGTACCAACCGTCAACGATCACGGTGACGTCGATGTTCAGGATGTCGCCATCCTTCAGCACCTTTTCACCCGGAATGCCGTGGCAGACCACGTGGTTCACACTGATGCAACTAGCGTGCTTGTAGCCTTTGTAGCCGATTGTCGCTGACTTTGCGCCAGCGTCCTCGACCATTTGTGTGATGACTTCGTCGATCTTGCCCGTGGTCTGGCCGACAAACACGTAATCGGACATCGCATCAAGAATGCCAGCAGCAACCGCCCCTGCCGCGTGCATGCCGGCAAAGTCACCGTCTTCATAGATTCGAATGCCGTCTTTTGTCAGACGGCCCCGGCTTTCGTGCTTCACGACCCGCTCCATTGGCGTTGAGATATACGATATATATTGCACCGCAGTGGCGAGGGCCACCACCTGTCAAATCACCACATCGAGAGGCGACGCAGTTTCAACCCCGTTTGGTGAGATATGGGTGCCCAGCGCCAGGGTTTCGACCCCTGCCGCGCGCGCGACGTCAAAAGCGGCGGCGTAGGCCGGGTCAATGTCAGCAGCAAGCGTCATGCGATCGCAATCGGTGCGCTGCACAAGATAGAGCATGACCGCCCGATGCCCCTGTTGTGCCACGTTGGCCAGTTCGGCCAAATGCTTGGCCCCGCGCTCGGTCACGCTGTCGGGAAACTCGGCAAGGCCAGTTTGGCGCGACAGGGTAACCGATTTCACTTCGACATAGACGTCGGGCAGCCCATCCGATTGCAGGAGAAAGTCGATCCGGCTGTTTTCGCCGTATTTTTGTTCGGGCCGAACGGTGCCATAGTCTTCGAACCCGGGCACTGCACGCGCCTCGAATGCGGCCCGAAGCGCGCGGTTGGGTACAGAGGTGTCCACGCCGATGAAATGGCCATTGGGGCGCTCGACCAAGCGCCAACCGAATTTCAGCTTTTTCTTCGGATCGTCGTTTGGCTCAAGCCAGATACGTGTGCCGGGGTCCGCCAGTCCCATCATCGAGCCGGGATTGGCGCAATGCGCCACCACTTCGCGTCCGTCATCCAAGGTGCAATCTGCCAGAAATCTCTTGTATCGACGGATCAGTGTGGCGGGAACAAGTTCGGTTTGAAAGCGCATGGGCGCGCGCATATACCTGCACGGCAGCACTCACAAGCCGGAGCGTTTCATGTCCAACCCTACCGCCGCCATGCTGGTCATCGGAGACGAAATTTTGTCCGGGCGCACCCGCGATGCCAACATGCATTTCCTCGCCGGTCAGCTGACCGAGGTGGGAATCGACCTCAAAGAGGTGCGGATTGTCAGCGACGAGGACAAGGCGATCATCCTCGCGGTTCAAGTGTTGTCCGAGCTTTATGACCATGTGTTCACGTCGGGCGGGATCGGGCCGACTCACGATGACATCACGGCCGACTGCGTGGCGTGGGCTTTTGGCGCAGGCATCGATATCCGGGACGACGCGCGCGCCATCCTGGCCGCGCATTACGAAAAATCCGGGACCGAATTGAACGATGCGCGTCTGCGCATGGCGCGTATTCCCGATGGTGCCGGTCTGATCGAAAACCCGGTCAGCGCAGCACCCGGTTTCAGCCTTCAGAACGTCCATGTGATGGCCGGGGTGCCTTCGGTGTTTCAGGCGATGGTCGCGTCGGTCCTGCCGACGTTGACGGGCGGGCGGCCGCTGTTGTCCCGGTCGGTCACCATTTATCGGGGCGAAGGCGACATTGCGGGCCCGCTTGGCGATCTGGCGGACGCGCATCCAGACCTTTCGTTTGGGTCCTACCCGTTTCAACGCGATGGCCGATACGGGGCCAATGTCGTGGTGCGTGGGCCTGATGCGTCGGCGCTTGATGCTGCAGCGGCCAAGCTCGAAGCCATGTTTCAGGAATGATTCAAGCCACCGATCTGTACTCGGCCATCGACGGCACATGGCCTGCAGCAGAATATCGCCCGCTCGGGCCATGGATGCTGCGCAACGGCGCGGGCGGCGGCAAACGCGTTTCGGCGGCGACGGCAAACCATGCGGTCACAGCGGCAGACATTGAAACGGCCGAAGCCGAAATGGTCGCGATGGGCCAGGATCGGCTGTTTATGCTCACGGATGGGCAGGAAACGCTTGATGCCGATCTGGCGGACCGGGGGTATGCGGTCATCGATCCGGTCCAGCTTTATGCGTGCCCGACTGCACAGCTCACCGACGTCCCGATCCCACGCGTCACCGCCTTTGCGATTTGGGAACCGCTGGCCATCATGGAAGAGATCTGGGCCGCAGGTGGCATAGGCGCCGCGCGCCTCGCCGTCATGGCGCGTGCCAAGACCAAGACGGGCATTTTCGCACGGGCCAAGGACAAACCGGCGGGCGTTGGTTTTGCCGCCGTTCACGATGGGATTTGCGTGGTGCACGCCGTCGAGGTCCTCGAACATCAGCGCAGGCAGGGCGTCGCCACGTGGATCATGCGCCGTGCTGCGTTTTGGGCGGCAGAGCAGGGGGCGCACACGCTGGCGGTCCTTTGCGTCAAGGATAACACGCCCGCAAACACGCTCTATCAACGGTTGGGTTTCGCGCCCGTCTGTGACTATCATTACCGCATCAAAACATAACCAAGCCCGAGGCCCCATGACCGATCAGCCCACCGCCCTCGATCTGCCCATGGTGGATCCGCTGCCCGAGGCGACGCAGCGCTATTTCGACATTTGTGACGAAAAGCTGGGCTTTGTGCCCAATGTCCTCAAGGCGCACGCCTTTGACATCGACAAGCTGAACGCGTTCACCGCGCTTTACAACGACCTGATGCTGGCCCCCAGCGGGCTGAGCAAACTGGAACGCGAGATGGTGGCGGTCGTGGTCAGCGCCACGAACCGCTGTCACTATTGCCTCGTGGCACATGGCGCGGCGGTGCGGCAATTGTCCGGTGATCCCAAGCTGGGCGAGATGCTGGTGACCAACTGGCGTGTCGCGCCGGTCGACGCGCGGGTGCGGGCGATGCTGGGCTTTGCGGAAAAGATCACGCTGGCCTCGGCCACGATCGAAGAAGCGGATCGCGAGGCGCTCCGTGGGCACGGGCTGACCGATCGGGATATCTGGGATCTCGCCAACGTGGCTGCGTTTTTCAACATGTCGAACCGCGTGGCGTCGGCCACAGCGATGGCACCGAATGATGAATATTACGGTCAGGCACGCTAGCGCGTTCTTTCTGTCGTGCGTGCTGTGCGCACCGGCAGCGCATGCGGTGGACCTGGCCCTGCCTGCCGCCGCCCGCGAAACTGCGGCCCGGGACAGCGATCTTGCGCGCGTTTCCGTGCCAGAGGGTGCGTTTGCAGATGGCACCGTGCCGTCGGTCCAGATCGAGGGTCCGGTGCAGCGCCGCGCCTACCGTCTCCCCAGCCAAGCCCTGACACCGCTGCAAATCATCGCCCCCATGCGGGAGCAACTGAGCGAGGCGGAATACGAGGTTCTGCTCGACTGTAATCAGCAAAGCTGTGGCGGGTTCGACTTCCGCTTTGCCATCGAAGTCCTGCCCGCGCCCAACATGTACGTGAACATTCGCGACTACCATTTCCTGAGCGCGCGATCAGGGCAGGGGGATGCGATCATGATCCTTGCGAGTGCCGCACAAAGCGCTGCGTATCTGCAGATCATCACCGTTGGCGCAGCCAGCGCCGAAGTTGCAGCACCCACCGAGGCTGATGACGCGCAAGAAATCCCCGGTGTTGCGCCAGTGAACGACGCGCCGTCCTCTGACCTGGTCACCACGTTGATCGCAACCGGTTCTGTCGCGCTGGACAGCCTCGATTTCGCCGTGGGCACCACTGCGCTTGCGGATACCACCTATCCCGAACTGGGCGCCTTGGCGGAACTGTTGGCTTCTCGCCCGGGCCTGCAGATCGCTGTTGTCGGACACACCGACACGGTTGGCGCGCTCGACACCAATATTACCGTGTCGCGCGCTCGCGCAAATGCCGTGCGCACTCGTCTGATCGAAGATTACGATGTCAATCCTGCTCAGGTGCAGGCAGCTGGCATGGGATACCTGTCACCACGCGCCAGCAACCTGAACGAAGCGGGCCGCGAGGCCAACCGCCGGGTCGAGGTGATGGTTGTGCGCGAAGAGTGACACCGCACCTTAGTGCAATCGCACGCGTGCCGTCTGTGTGCCCCGACGCAGGGTCCGTGACGCAGAACCTGACACGAAAAGGCGACTGAATTCTTCGTTCTCTTGCAACTCGCGAGCGCACGGCCAGTCGAGATATTCGACAAGGCGGATCTTCAGACACCCCCGTTCGCGTTGCACATAAAACCGTATCCGGCTTGTCCCGATGTCCTGATTGGACACATCGAAGTAGCGGTTTTTGACCATGACAGTGAACCGATCACGTTTGACGCGCGGCGCTTCGATGACACGCGTCACGATCCGGGCCAACCGGCGCGATGCGAGCGTCGACCGATAAACACCAACGGCGTGCAACAACTCTTCGCGAGACTGCAGGACGATGACCTTGGTATCGAAATACACGGCCGCAGGGTAGGAATAGTAGTCGGCGATGTCGGTCAGATTGTTTTGGGTCAGGTGCGTGACCATATCCTGCGCGGCTTGTTCAATAATCGCTTCCATTAAAAAACTGCCCCTGATTGGGCCCCTTCGTAACTGATCTGAACGTGTATTGCTGGTGGCGTCGGTCTTGGCGCGGCACGTGGTCTGGGTACGGTGCGCATGACCCTACGACAGGTTGAATTCCGACAATCAACGGGTCGGAATCGACCTTTGCGGGATGTCACCCGACGTCACATTGCATGAATTCGCACGTTCAAAGCGATTTGGATCGCCCGAACAGGCAGTTTTGGACAGAAAAAAGCCCCGATGCGCCATGGCATCGGGGCAGTCACCCGAGGGGTTGGGAAAGTCTTACCAGTCCGAGGGGCCTTTTTCGGCAAAGGCGTGGACGAGGAAATCGATGAATGCGCGAACCTTGGGCTGCGTAAAGCGGCCGGGCGGGTAAACCGCGTAGATGCCTTGGGTCTCCATCGGAAGATCCGGAATGGCGTCCATCACCAGACCCTTGTCCATGGCATCGGCGTAAAGAAAGCTGGGCAGATACGCGATCCCGAGGCCCGAGATCGCAGCATTCAGCAGCGACTGGCCGTCGTTCACACTCAGCCAACCCGCGGTGCGCACTTGCCGCTTTTCACCCGAAGGCGCGGTCAGTTTCCAGACATTGCCGGACGACTGGTTCGAGTAATGCAGCAGCTTGTGTTCGTTCAGATCGTCGATCTTTTCCGGGCGCCCGAATTTCTCAAAATACTCCGGGCTGGCGATCATGCGTTTGGTCGTCTCAGTCAACTTGCGAGCACGCAGGGTGCTGTCTTCCAGCTCGCCAATGCGCACGGCCATGTCGAACCCTTCGGAAATCAGTTCAACATAGCGGTTGTTCAACACCATGTTGACGGTGATGTCCGGAAACTCTTCGAGGAATTCCGACAGCACCGGTGATAGGTGGTTTACGCCAAAATCTGTGGCCACGGAAATCCGTAGCAAGCCCGAAGGTGCACTTTGCATCGAGGTGACGAGCGCGTCGGCCTCGCCCGCATCATTCAGCACGCGGCGCGCGCGGTCATAATAGGCAAGACCAATTTCGGTCGGGCTGACGCGGCGTGTGGTACGGTTCAGAAGGCGTGCGCCCAGTCGTGCCTCAAGCGAGGACACGTGCTTTGAGACGGCGGATTTGGAAATCCCCATCTTCTTGGCAGCATCGGTAAATCCGCCTTGGTCCACCACGGTGGCGAAGGCTTCCATTTCGGTGAGGCGGTCCATTGCCGTCCCTTTCGTTGGTCTACTCAAGGCACAGCTATGGCGACCAATCTGGGCAGGATCGGGGCAGGGATTGGATAATATCGGGGTGATTGCGCGGATCGTTGATGGCACGGAAACGGAAATGCCGCCGCTCAGATCGCCTCGTCCACGCTCCAGCGTTCGAAAACTGCTGCTTCCTCGGCCAGCGGCACAGGGTCCTGCCCGCCGATCAGCAGATAGCCAAAGCCGGGCGTGTTCCACCGGGCAAGCTCCATACCCTGCGCGGCACCCATGCTGACAGGCTTGCCATCCGCACCCGCGGGAATGATGCACAGCGCGACAGGCGTGCCGTCGTCCCGCTGGTACGCCAATTGCACCAGCGGTTTGCCGTTAAAGGCCAAAAGCTGCGCGCGTTTGAGTGTCAGGCCCGGTGCGTCGACGATGGTCGACAGATCAAGGCCA
Source organism: Pseudomonadota bacterium (assembly GCA_038530495.1). Classification (GTDB taxonomy): domain Bacteria; phylum Pseudomonadota; class Alphaproteobacteria; order Rhodobacterales; family Rhodobacteraceae; genus Tateyamaria. The sequence goes on from JBCBCR010000020.1 coordinate 14,897, forward strand.
AGCGCCGCAGAGACCTGCGCAAGCTGTGCCGCGCGATCCGCATCGCTGACCTGAACCGCGGCGAGCGTCTCAGGTGTATAGAGTGACTGATAGGACGCGACGAACGCGGCCCAGCCGGGTTTTGGCGCTGGCTCGGGTGTCGGTGCGCCAAAGCCTGTAAAGACGGCGACGGCCAGTCCGGCTGCGATTCCGGTCCCAAAGGTGCCAAGCCCCCAGCCCCAGCCAAAACGCGTCGCAGGTGCAGGCGTGGCATCGGGTAATGCCGGCATCGGTGGCGCGGTTTCAAGCAGCGCGTCATAGGCGGCCCGCAACGGTTCCAGCGGAATGTCCAGGCCGGCCAACCGTTCTGCCAGCACCGGGTCATCCTCCAGCGCTTCGCCGATGGCTTCGGCCAATGCCGCGTCTGCCTCGCCATCGAGAAACGCGGTCAGCTCTTCGTCGGTAAAGCTGTGGGCGGTGCTCATGCGGCGCCTCCTTTGGCCATGCCCATCGCCGCACCGATGCTTTTACGGGCGGCGGCAAGGCGGCTCATCACTGTGCCGATCGGGATCTCCATGATTGCGGCGGCTTCCTTGTAACTATAGCCCTCGACATAGACCAGAAAGACGGCGTGGCGTTGTGCCTCGGGCAGGGCGTTCACCTTGTTCAACACGTCACGCGCCTGAATATTCGTTTCTTGATCGGCGGATGTGTCCGGAAGGTCGATTTCCTCGACGGGAACAAGGCCACCGCCCGTACGCACCTTGCGTGCGCGCAGTTCGTTCAGCCAGATCCGCTTGGCCATGGTGAACAGCCACCGGTCCAGATGCGTGCCGGGCTGAAACTGATCGCCACGGTCCAGCGCCCGCACGCATGTGGTCTGCGCCAGATCATCGCCCCAGTCACGGCGCCCGGTTAGCGATACGGAATAGCGCCACAACCGCGGAAACACATCGGGCAACCCGCGCCGTACGGCGTCTTTCCCACTTTCACCCGGATCGCGAATAAGATCGCCCTTTCACGTGTTTGCCCTACATGACTGTCATGAATTTAGGGAGGAAGGTCAAAATGAAATCATTCACAACTGCGCTGGCCGGCGCCTTGTTGCTTGCGACTTCGGCATTTGGCCAAGGGACGCCATCCGCAGACGGCGCACGCGTCTACATCGTCAATCTGGAAGACGGCGCGACGGTGTCCTCGCCGGTGACCGTGGTCTTTGGGCTCGAGGGGATGGGCGTGGCGCCAGCGGGCGTTGAAAAAGAAAACACTGGGCATCATCACCTGATCTTGAACCGCGTGCCATTCGGAACCGGCGAATTTGCCGACGTGGAACTGGTCGAAGGCATTCCCGCCGACGAGAACCACAAGCACTTTGGCGGCGGTCAGACCCAGACCACGCTAGAACTCGCGCCGGGCAACCACACGCTGCAACTGGTTCTGGGCGACGCCAACCACATACCGCATGATCCGCCAGTGATGAGCGAGCAGATCACGATCACAGTGGAATAATGGCTAGATCCACCTAAGGCGGCGCATGACCCACAAAGTGCCAACGGCCATGGCGACCATTCCGACACACAGGATGGCAAATGCCAGCGGGTTTTCGATCCCGGGCATGCCCGCCACATTCACCCCGAACAGGCCGGTGACAAAGCCCAACGGCAGGAACACCGCTGCAACCACCGACAGCACATAGCTGTTGTTGCCCTGCTGCATTTGCGACTGCGCGGCGTGATGGTCCTGAACCGCAGTCATGCGTGGGATCAGGGCATCCAGTTCTTCTACAGCAAGTTTGCCGATATTGGCCTGTTCGCGCATGCGTTGGCGCAGGTCATCGTCGAATGTCAGGTGTTCGACCGCAGCCAAGGCGACCAGCGCATCGCGTTGCGGCCCCATGTAGCGGCGCAGGCGGATCGCCATACGCCGCCGTTCAGCCAGTTCGGGTGGCAGAAGGGTTTCATCGTTTTCGATGTCTTCCTCCATTTGGTCCACACGCTCGGCGAGATCAAAAACAGTGTCCCGTGCCCGCTGCATCAGACGTTCGGTCAGCGCGGTCACGAATGCCAGCGTAGAGGCGGGTGCCTGCCCTGCCTCGGCCTGCTGCCTGATGTCGTCGATGGCAAAGATCTTGCGAAGGCGGACCGTTATCACCAGCCGGTTCGTCACCCATGCGCGCGCGGCGACCATTTGGTCCTTTGGCCCATCAGGATTCAAGTTGATGCCACGCAGATTCAGGATCAGCCCATCCTCGAACCGGTCACAGCGCGGGCGGGTTTGCCGTGCCGTCAAAGCGCTGACCACGATTGGCGGCACCAGTTCAGACAGGCGGTCGGCCAGACCTTCCTCGCTCAGATCAAAGTGCAGCCAGCGATAGCCTTCGGTTGGCGCTGTGTCGGCAAGCGGCCTTGCGACGCCGTCAGCCGAGATGTCGAATGCGCAAAGTGTCATGGCGCGACGCTATCGCGCGGCCCCAGCACGGGCAACTAGAGCGTTGCCGCAAGCCGTGTGCCCTGATCAATCGCACGCTTGGCATCAAGCTCGGCTGCGACATCGGCGCCGCCGATCACGTGACAAGAGATCCCCACAGCCTCTAACGCGTCGGCAAGGCTGCGATCCGGGACCTGACCCGCACACAGGACGATGTCGTCCGCTTCGATCACTGTCGGATTTTCCCGAGCCTCGCCAAAGCTGACATGCAGGCCGTCCGTGTCGATACGTTCATAGTTCACACCGCCGACGAACTCGACATCCTTCATCTTAAGTGCGGCCCGGTGAATCCAGCCGGTGGTCTTGCCCAACCTCCGCCCGTGCTTTTCCTTCTTGCGCTGCAAGAGTGTGACCGCGCGCGCCGGTGCCTCGGGCTGGGGACCTTCGGGCGCGAGGCCGCCGCGGTGTTCAGCAGGGTCGGTTACGCCCCATTCAGTCATCCACTCGGGCAAATGCTCCGTCGGGCTGTTGCCCTCGTGAACGAGATATTCGGACACGTCGAAGCCGATCCCGCCGGCGCCAATGACGGCGACCGACTTGCCCGGTTTGGCGGATTTGGTCAGAACGTCGATATAGGAATGCACGTTGTCGGCGTTCTGTCCGGGGATCTCGGGATCGCGAGGGCGTACGCCTGTTGCGATGATCACCTCGTCGAACTCTTTGAGCATGTCGACTGTTGCCTCAGTCTCGAGACGCACGTTGATCTGGTGGTAGGCCAGCATGCTGCGGTACCAGTCAACGAGGCCCCAGAACTCTTCCTTGCCCGGCACCTGCTTGGCGAGGTTGAGCTGTCCGCCGATTTCCGAGGCACGGTCGATCAGCGTGACTTGGTGCCCGCGTTCGGCGGCGGTGATGGCGGTCGACAGACCAGCGGGGCCGGCGCCCACGATGCCGATACGCTTGGCTGTCTCGGCCGGTGCAATTTTCAATTCGGTCTCGTAACAGGCGCGCGGGTTCACGAGGCAGGAGCTGATCTTGCCCGAGAACGTATGATCGAGACATGCCTGGTTGCACGCGATACAGGGGGCAATGTGATCGGACTGTCCTGCGATGGCTTTCCTGACGAAATGCGCATCCGCCAGCATCGGGCGCGCCATAGACACCATGTCGGCGCACCCTGCGGCCAGCACCTCTTCGGCAACCTCGGGCGTGTTGATGCGGTTGGATGTGATCACGGGAATGTTCACGTGGCCCATCAGCTTTTTCGTCACCCACGCAAACGCCGCGCGCGGAACGGATGTTGCGATTGTCGGGATGCGCGCCTCGTGCCAACCGATACCGGTGTTGATGATCGTGGCACCCGCCGCTTCGATGGCCTTGGCCAGTTCGACGACTTCCTCGAAGGTGGAGCCGTTGGGCACGAGGTCGATCATCGACAGGCGGTAGATGATGATGAAGTCGTCGCCCACGGCTTCGCGTGCACGGCGCACCACTTCGACAGGCAGGCGCATGCGATTTTTGTACAAACCACCCCACCTATCTGAACGTTTATTGGTGTGCGTCACCAGAAACTGGTTCAGAAAGTACCCCTCGGACCCCATGATCTCGACCCCGTCATAGCCAGCTTCGCGCGCGCGGGCGGCGGTGGCGACGATGTCGCTGATCTGCTTTTCGATGCCGTCCTCATCCAACTCGGTCGGCGGAAACGGAGAGATCGGTGATTTGATGGGCGAGGGCGCCACGCATTTCGGGCCATAGGCATAGCGGCCCGCATGCAGGATCTGCATCGCGATCTTGCCGCCGTTGTCGTGCACGCGCTGGGTGACGATTGAGTGATTTGCCACATCGTCGGCGGTGGTCATCATCGCAGCACCCGGCAGCACCGATCCTTCGAGGTTTGGGCCGATCCCGCCGGTGACCATCAAGGCGACCTCACCACGGGCGCGTTCGGCATAGAATTCAGCGACGCGGTTCCAATCGCGCGTTTCCTCCAGCCCGGTATGCATCGACCCCATCAGCACGCGGTTTTTAAGGGTGGTGAAACCCAGATCAAGCGGTGCCAGCATGTGTGGATAGGCGTTCATCTGATCCCCTCCGGACGGAATTTCCCTTGGCCTTCGGTATAGAACGGTGCATGCAGCGGGCAATGTCTAGGGCAACGCGACGTCAGAAATGGCTTTTGGTGAAATTGACGCAAGGCGAGGCTGCGTAAGCCAAGCGGATGCTCTGGGGCAGATCATGTTTGCGGCGATCCACGCGGACCAAAGCCTGTATTCCCCGGCGCAACGCGAGGCGTGGTGCCCCCGCCCGCCGCAGGGCCCGGATTGGGCCAAACGGCTGGCGGGGCAGCGTATCTGGGTGGCAGGTGAGCCGCCGGTGGGGTTCGTCACGTTGGCCGATGGCGGTTATGTCGATTTCGCCTATGTCCTGCCCGAGGCTCAGGGGCGGGGCGTCTTTCGCGCAATGATGAACGCGCTTGAGGCAGTTGCCACTGGGCCACGCTTGTGGACACATGCAAGCCTGATGGCGCAACCGGCCTTTGCCGCGCTGGGCTATGACATCGTGCACCACGAAGTGGTTGCGCGCGGCGACCAGACATTGCCCCGCGCCCTAATGGAGAAAATACGGACATGACGCCGGAACAGATCGCCAAACTGCCCTATCGACGCAATGTCGGGGTCATGTTGCTGAATAAGGACGGCGCGGTTTGGGTGGGGCAGCGCAGTGACCGGCCCGCGGGGCAGGACGCGTGGCAGATGCCGCAGGGCGGCATCGACAAGGGCGAAGATCCCCGCGCCGCAGCACTGCGCGAGTTGGAAGAAGAGACCGGCCTGTCGCCTGATCTGGTTGAAATCATTTCCGAAAGTGCGGACTGGATTACGTACGATCTGCCGCACGATCTGGTGCGGAAGCTGTGGAAAGGGCGGTATCGTGGGCAGGAGCAGAAGTGGTTCCTGATGCGGTTTCTGGGGCAGGATGCCGACGTGAACATCCACGCGCATGATCAGGAGTTCAGCGATTGGAAATGGCTGTCGGTGCCTGAACTGCCTGAGGCGATCGTGCCTTTCAAACGGGACGTGTATCGGCGTGTGATTGCAGCGTTCGAGGGGCATTTGTGATCCGCTGGATCGCCGTGTGCCTTGCCTTTTGGCCTCAGGGCGCGGTGGCGCTGTCTTGCCTACCGTGGGGTGTGCCGAATGCTTACCTTGCAGCGGAAAAAGCAGACGAGCGGTATGTGCCCGTGTTGGGAAAGCTGTCCTTCAGTCCGCGCGATCTGCCCGTGGTGGATATGTCGCGACAGGATGAAGCGCCGCCGCTGACCAAGATCAGGGCGCGGTTTGACGGACACGCTTTGGGGCGGGCAGGCGACTGGGCGATCAGCGCTGAAATCGTGCTGGAAGTGGCGTGTTTTGGCCCGTGGTGCAGCCGCCCGAAACAAGGCGAAATCCTTGGCTTCTTGCGTGAGGACAGCGGCACCTATGCGCTTGCCACCAATCCCTGCGGTGGTTTCCTGTTCGGATCGCCAGACGCCGGGGACGTGCAGCAGATGCGCGACTGCGTCGCCGGAAGGGGATGCGAACCCGTGGGCTGGAATTAAGGTCAGTCTGTCGGCGTGAGGGTCTTCACCAGGTCGGACGCTTTGTCTTCGAACGCGTCGATGATGTCGAAGTGGTGCAGGTCGGGCACCACGTCCACAGGACAGTTCCACGCGGCTCCAAGGCGCTGGGCCTGATCCAGGAAAGCAGGCCGTTCAGCAGCCCCAACGCGGATCGTTACGGGTGTCTTGGGTGCGGGTTGGTACAGCGGGCTTTCGGCGCGGGCCATGTCGGTGTCGAGGCGAAAGGCGCGGTTCATGCTGGTGTCAATCAGTGGCTCGAGATCCGCGACCGGCGAGATAGGCACCACGTGCCGGATACGCGCGCAGACATGTCGCGGCAGCATTCCCGGTGAAAGCATGCGCGCCACCAGGTGTCCGCCTGCTGAATGCCCCGCCAGCGTCAGTGGTACCGAACGCGTGGCTGCGATGGCCATCACCGCGGACGCGATCTGTTGCGTGATTGATGCGATCGACACGCTTGGGCACAGGTCGTAGGACGGCATCGCGACAGCCCAACCGCGGGCATTGGCGCCTTCAGCGAGATGTGACCAGTCGGTGCGGTTCAGCCGCAGCCAGTAGCCGCCATGCACAAAAATCATGATCCCTTCGACCGTGCCTTTGGGCTCGAACAGGTCGTACCGCGCCCGTTCGGACGGGCCGTAGGAAATCCCGGATCGGAAGCGGTTGTCGAGCGCGATGCGGTACGCTGCGGCGGCATCGGCCCATTTTGTCGGGTAGGCTTCGGACCCTTCGATGTGGGCGGCGTTTGCGTAGGCGTCGTCGAGATTGGCCATTGATCCCTCTCTGCTTCATTACAGCTTGTCGTCTGGTCGCATCTCTGGGTCTGCCCTCTGGACAAGGGACGCGCGCCCTGTTTGACATGCGTTTGACCGGAAAGGAAATACCATGCTCGATGCCCCTACTGATCTGGAATCCATGCTGAAGGATCCCGCGCTGCTTGAGCCGCGGGCCTATGTGAATGGTGCATTTGTCGACGGTGCAGGCACATTTGACGTGGTGAACCCGGCGCGGGGTGACGTGATTGCCCAAGTGGCCGATCTGAGCCGGGCGCAGGTGGCTGATGCCATTGCCGCGGCCAAAACGGCGCAAAAGGAGTGGGCCAGCTGGACCGGCAAGGAACGCGCAGCCGTGCTGCGTCGTTGGTTCGAGTTGATGATGGAACATCAGGACGATCTGGGCGCGATCCTGACCGCAGAGCAGGGCAAGCCGCTGGCCGAGGCCAAGGGCGAGATTGCCTATGGTGCGTCGTTCATCGAGTTTTTCGCCGAAGAGGCAAAGCGCATCTATGGCGAGACGATCCCCGGGCACCAACGGGACAAGCGGATCGTGGTTCTGAAACAGCCCATCGGTGTGGCCGCGTCGATCACCCCTTGGAATTTCCCCAACGCGATGATCACGCGCAAGGCTGCGCCCGCGCTGGCGGCGGGCTGTACCTTTGTCGCACGGCCTGCGGATCTGACGCCGTTGTCGGCCACTGCGCTGGGCGTTTTGGCCGAACGGGCCGGGATGCCCGCGGGCGTGTTCAATGTGGTGACCACCTCGGATGCATCCGAGACGGGCAAGGAGTTCTGCGAAAACCCTGCGGTGGCCAAGTTGACCTTTACCGGATCCACGCGGGTCGGGCGCATCCTGTTGGGGCAGGCGGCTGAGCAGGTCATGAAATGCTCGATGGAGCTGGGAGGCAACGCGCCGTTCATTGTTTTTGATGACGCTGATCTAGATGCGGCCGTCGAGGGCGCAGTGATGTGCAAGTTCCGCAACAATGGGCAAACGTGCGTCTGTGCCAATCGGATCTACGTGCAGGCCGGGGTCTATGATGCATTTGCCAAGAAGTTGGCGGAACGTGTGGGCCAGATGAAGGTGGGCGATGGGTTCGAGAATGGTGTGGACCTGGGGCCGCTGATTTCGCCGCAAGCCAGTGACAAGGTGAACGCCCATATCGAGGACGCCAAGGCCAAGGGCGCCGACGTATTGATGAGCGGGGATGCGATGGGCGGCAATTTCATTGCGCCGGTGATCATGACGGGGGTCACGCAGGACATGAAGGTCGCCCGCGAAGAGACCTTTGGCCCGCTGGCGCCGCTCTTCAAATTCGAGACCGAGGATGACGTGATCGAGATGGCCAATGACACCATTTTTGGCCTTGCATCCTATTTCTATGCCAAGGATTTGAGCCGGGTCTACAAGGTTGCCGAGGCGCTGGAATACGGCATCGTTGGCGTGAACACAGGCATCATTTCGACCGAGGTTGCCCCGTTTGGCGGGTTCAAGCAGTCGGGCCTTGGGCGCGAAGGATCTCATCACGGCATCGAAGAGTTCCTGGAAATGAAATACGTCTGCATGAGCGTGTGAGCGTAGGGTGCGCATTCATTGCGCACCGTCCGTTGCCTGACTGCGACGCACAGCGTGCGCCGGTCTGACCAGCCATTAACCCATTGTTGATACTTCCCTCCCCCGCGAGCGCATGCCCTCTTTGGCGCGCCGCTGGATCGAGGTGAAAACCGGGCGGGTGACGCCCTGCGACAAAAGGGATTTTTGGATGAACAAGGCGATCACAGACGGCATTCTTTTCATGCCCCCAGCCTTTGCAGACGGGCTCGACGTGTGGTCGAGCGGTGATGGAACGCCGGGTTCGGACACCTATGACAACGCGCCCAACGCTGCGTTTGTCCCCGCAGATCAGGATTTTGGCGGATGTCTGGAGTTGCAAAAGACCAGCGGCACCACGCGTGTGCGTTACATGGGCCAGACGCCCCTTTTGCCCGGTTGCTATTTGCGGATCACGGCGCGGATCAAGGCAATATCCGGCAACCTGCCGAATGTGCGCATCGCCGGATATGCGGCGCTATCCAATGGCAACCCGGTCGGCGGCGTCACCACCACGGGTCCGCAGGTGACGCTGACCACATATGGTGACGTGGTCGAGGTGTCGGCCATTGTCGGTGCAGGTAACCGCAATGGTGTCGACCTCGTTTGGGGCACGCAGGCAATCTATGGCCATTTTGGCATCGATCTCACCGGCCCCAACGGCGGCGTGGTGCGCATTGATGACATTGTCATTGAAGATATTTCTGGCGTGTTCCTGTCCGATCTTTTGTCGGTGGTTGACGTGCGCGATTACGGCGCTGTTGGCGACGGCAGCACCGATGACAGTGCGGCGTTTTCCGCGGCGGATGCCGCCGCCGACGGACGGAGTGTGATTGTCCCTGAAGGGACGTTTTTCCTTGGCGATACGGTGGGGATCAACAACCCGATCCGCTTTGTCGGCACAGTCACAATGCCCGTCGACAAGATGCTGCTGATCCGCTCGAATTACAGCCTTCCTGTTTACATCGACGCTTTTGGCGACGAGGTGACCGGGTTCAAAAAGGCGTTTCAGGCACTGTTGAACTTTTCCGATCACGAAAGCCTCGACCTCGAGGGGCGCCGGATTTCGCTGACAGAGCCAATTGACATGCAGGCGGCGGTGCCGAATCGCACGTCCTATGCCACGCGGCGCATGATCAAGAACGGCCAGATCGAAGCGATCGGGAACGGGTGGTCCACGCAGGTGGTGACCAGTCAAGCCACTTATTCCACCTCGCAGACCTTTCGCCTGACCAACGTGGCAAACGTCGCCAATATCGCCGTTGGTTCGCTGGTCACCGGCAATGGGGTTGGGCGCGAGATCTACGTGAAATCCAAAAACGTCTCGACCCAGGAAATCACGTTGAGCGCGCCATTGTTCGACGCGGTCGGGACGCAGAACTACACGTTTACGCGTTTCGATTACTTGCTCGACTTCTCCGGCTTCAGTTTTTTGTCGCGGTTGATCATCAGTGACGTGGAGTTTCAGTGCAACGGCCTGTGCAGCGGCGTGCTCTTGGCGCCAGCGGGCCCGGTGAACCAGTTCCAAGATTGCTTTTTCACACGCCCCAAGGATCGTGGTATCACGAGCCACGGTGACGGGTGCCAGGGCATGAAGATCAGCCGCTGCCAATTTTTGTCGAGCCAGGATTCATTGCCGGTGCCGCAGCGTACCGTGATCGGGCTGAACGCCAATGCCAATGACGTGAAGCTGAAAAACTGCCGGTCGACGCGGCACAAACATTGGGCGGTGCTCGGAGGTCAGAACCACCTGATCAGCGGCAACCACTTTTTCCAGGGCGACGAGGTTTCGGGCGGCGTGCGCACAGCCGGTGTGGTCTTAGCCACCAACTATGCGGCGGTGATGATCTCGGGCAACTATGTCGACAATTGTTTTATCGAGTGGACCAATGAGCGGGACGCTACACCGGATTTCACAGGCGGGTTTTCCTTTGCTTCGCTCACAGTCGCCGACAATGTCTTTCTCGCCGGGGATTTGGCGCCGTGGTTTTCCTACATCGTGGTCAAGCCGCATGGCACCGGGCATTTCCTGAACGGCGTCAACGTGTCGGGCAATCGATTCCGCGTCATTAACGGCTCAATCACGCGTGTGGACCGGGTCGACACAAGCTTTTCCGACCTGAACCACACGCGCCACAAGGACGTATTCTTTGAGGGCAATTCCTATCACAACATCTCGGAGCAGTCGCATAACCCGCTGATCGTGGAGCACACTCAGAACTCCAACGCGTCGACATGGACTGTAGATACGGACAACAAGCTGCCCTTTGGCGGGTTCTGTCGGTTCATCGATTCAGTGGTTTTGACCGGTGACATCCGCAATTCGAGCAACGTGAAGGAGTATCGCAATCCCGTTGCCGAAGGGCGCGTGGGCGCCAACGAGGATCAGTTCACGCTTGAATGGGGCACGTCTGTGCGCGGATCGGTGCGAGCAACGGTGCGCATCGACAGCTGACCTAAAAGGTTCGCCAGAGGCCGAAGCGCAGGGCGATTGCGCCATCTTCGGCCTCGAGCCCGAACTGATAGCTTTGTCCCTCGCCCCCCGGTTGCCAGACGACTGATGGGGCGAGTTTTATTGTCGTGTCATCGTCGTGGCTGACAAAGACCTGCATCATCACTTTGACCTGCGGGTTCAGGGAAAACCCAACAGTCCCGTCGAGTTTCGCTGTGTCCGAAGTCCCTGCAAGGGACCAGTCGTAGATTGCGTCGATGGCGAGCCAGCCAAACCTCTCACCCCATTTCAGGCCACGGCCATAGCTCAGTTGCGTGCGCAAGAGCGCGTTTGTGTGCGTGTCGATGTCGGCGCCGAGCCCAAGCGTGTATGACAGTTTGTAGTCAACGCTTTGTCGCGGGATCGGCTTGCGGGCAAAACCCAGCACCGTGCCGTCGGTGACATGCCCCGCGATCAGCGTTGCGTCTGCCTTGATCCCGAGCGTGAGATTTGGGCGCGCGCCGTATTCGACATAAACGCTGGCCTCACTGCTGCCGTCCTGTTTTTGCAGAACGGATGTGGACAGAAATCCCGTTCCCTCTTCGCGCAGCCAGGCACCGGCGTGGGCTGGTCCGGTCATCAGCAACAGAAGGGCGAGGATAGGGCGCAAATCATGCTCCGTTAAATCTCGTTAACTCTGTCGCTATCTTGGTTAAGAAACCGTTAGATGCTGACGTGGCAGTGGAATTTTATCGCCCTCGTTCCCATGTAGGGGCGAGCAGCAAGGAGGCGCTTTGATGAGATGTCCAATTGATGGCACGGCACTGGTGATCGCGGATCGAAACGGGGTCGAGATTGATTATTGCCCGCAATGCCGGGGCGTGTGGCTGGACCGGGGCGAATTGGACAAGATCATTGAGCGGTCGGCCAGCTACAGCCCGCCACCACCACCGCCGGGTGGCCATTCAGGCGGAGAAGATCGGCGCCGCAAAAAAAAGCGCGGCGGGTTTGCCGACATGCTGGACGATATTTTCGACTTTTGAGGTGCGGTGCGCGGGAACAGCACACCCTACGGCGTCAGGTCTGCGGGTGTGATGCGAAACGCCTTTCCAAAACCGCCGTTCAGAAATCCGTCTTTCACCGCGAAGTTCACGAACCGGAAATCCGCGAAATCGATGTACAGCTTGGCCTTTGGCCGGGTGGCGAGGTAGCGCGCGCGCAACGCGGCGTGTTCGGGCGCGTCGCGCGGGATCAGTGCCGCCGCGCAGTGCAGGGTCAACCGCGGATGGGTCAGCGGATCGCCGCGGTCCAAGGGTTCACCGATCAGCAACGCGCAGTGTGGGTCGGCTTTGAGCGCTTGGGTGTGCGCGCTGAGCGTGGAGATGAGTGACAGCGGCGCGCCGGTGTCGTCTGTGGTCAGAGCAATGCGGCTGACGGTCGGGCCGCCTTCGGGCCGGGTCGCGGCGAGGGCCGCAAACGTTGCACTGTCGATCAAATCGCGCGCTTGCGCGCGCGCTTCGGCATCCGGGTCGCGCACCGGATCCATCACACCACCGGTGTTTTGACGCAGGCCCGGAACGCCTGCACCGGCTCCGCCGCACCGTTCAGCGACACTGCCGCCGCCGCAGTCTCGGTAAAAGCTGTGGCGCTCAGGTTGAATTCCAACCCATCCAGCACATTGCCAAATCCGCTGTCGGTCACCGTCAATGTATTGCCAGCAACCACGTGCCGCCGGGTGGAGATCACGTTGGGTTGTGGTCCTTCGAACCGGATCGAAAACGCGGGGGCATCGGGCCAGCCTGTCGCGGTGGTGACCGCGATGGCATAGAGCGCGGTTGCGTGGTCGTAGGTCACCGTCATCTGCGTGTCCGCCTCGTTATGAGACAGGGTGCAAATGGGCCGCGGCGAGAAATCCCAGGCGTGCACAGGACCCGCAAGGAAAAGGAGGGCGATCAGGTGGCGCATAGGCGAATACTAGCGCATGTGCCGCCACGGGACAGAGCGAAAAAACTTGCGATTTTGCGGGGATGGTATAGGTGAGGCAGTGCATAGCTATTCTTCTCGATCCACTGTCTTTCCCTACTGGCGTCAGTTCTTCGATCCGAACACTACGCCACACCGCTGCATATCGTGAGCGGACTTATTGAAGGAAATGACTGATGGCCAATGGCACAGTGAAATGGTTCAACACCAC
>JBCBCR010000021.1:0-27785 GCA_038530495.1 Pseudomonadota bacterium
TGGCATGAATGATTTCATCATCTGCCATGCGCGGCATAGATCTTCATAATGTGCCACAAAATGGGCATGCCGCCCACTTCGACCATCTGGCCCATGTCGTTTTTGACGTCGAGTACACCGTAGGCCGACGTCTTTTCCTGCGGCACTTCCATCGCGGCAACGATATTGCCGCCGGTTTCCTCGAACGCTTCGACCATCTGCTGCAAGCACGGTTTTTCGGCCGCAATCACGTCATCAGGCAAGATCACGGCAAAGGGTTCATTTGCGATCAGGCGCCGCGCGCACCACACCGCGTGACCCAGACCCAGCGCCTTGTGCTGCCGGACATAGGCGATGGCACCGCTGTCCATGTTGGTGTCCTTGAGGATTTCCAAAAGCTCGGTCTTGTTCTTGCGACGCAGTTCCTGTTCGAGCGTCGGAGCAAGGTCGAAATAATCCTCCAGCGCGCCCTTACCGCGCGAGGTGACAAAGATGAATTCCTTGATACCCGCGGCGCGCGCTTCGTCGATAGCGTACTGGATCAAAGGGCGATCGACGAGCGTCATGATCTCTTTGGGAACCGATTTCGTCGCGGGCAGGAATCGCGTACCCATCCCGGCCACTGGAAAGATCGCCTTTGTCAGTTTATTGCGCATCGCCTCACTCTCACCTCTTTGCCCCATATCACCGGGCAACGGCGCATGGGTAACGTGCTTTAACACGTAACTTAACCAAATCAATCGCACGACACCATCGGGGAGCGTGAGCAATTTGACAAGCCGCGCCGGCCATTAATCAGCCATGAGGCGGTGTTTTGCGATCCGTGCCTTTTCACGCCGCACACGGCTGGCAAAAGTTGTGGGCTGAAAAACGCGATCTGACCGCTCGGATCGGCCCCACACCCCGCCGGTCTGCAGCCAAAACCCGTCCATGGTGAAGCTGTGGTGATGGTACAGGGATGTCGGCGACAGGATCACCACCGTGGCGATATCCCCCGCCTCCACTGCCGCGCGCGCCTGTGCCCGCACCGGGCCTGCCTGCCAGCTGCGCCCGGCAATAAACCTGCTTTCGCCGCGCGTCGCACGCATCGGACGAAACGCCTGAACCGGGCTTTTGGCCAGTTCCGCACCGCCGCGCTTGCGCTCGAGCCCTTGGGTGTACCCTTGATCCAGACGCTGCAACAGTACGCGCACGTCGCGCGGTTCCAGCCGCCCGCCCACCATGTGGCCAAGCAGTCTTTTGCGTTCGCTCAAACGCAGATCACGCCAATGCTGCGGCCGGTCCGCTTCGGGCAGGTTCTTGCGCTGAAAAACGGCCCAACTGGCACCGATGTCGAACAGATCGCGTGGCACCCGGTCGGGCCGACGCCGCGGACTTGGTGCAAATCCGTGATGCACCTGCGCCATCGGAACCACCGCCGTGGCAAGGCCCTCGCGTGCGATACGCAGGTTCAGATCGGTTTCATCCAGAAAAAAGGCATAGGCGGGGTCAAACCCTTCGAGGGCAATCAGCACATCGCGGCGCACCGCCATGTTGGTGCCTTCGGTTTTGATCGCGCGCCCGGTTTTAGGGGTAAAGACCGTGGCCCGATTGGGCTCGGCGTCGATGTCCTGGGTCTGGCCGCGCGTGTCGACACTGCGCGCCTTGTACTGAAACGTGATGCCGTTGCGCCCGCGCACAAAACCACCCGCTGCGGCCACATGATCGCGCAAAAAGGGCGCAGCAAGATGCATCAGCCAGCTGGGTTCGGGAACCGCATCATCGTCGATGAACGCCACAACTTCGCCCGCAGCATGACTGATCCCCAGATTGCGCGCGCGGCTGATGTTGGATTGATCAAACGGCACAATCTTGAGATCGTTGGAAAATGGCAGGCTCTGCGCCGTCGCGACACCGCCCTGATCCGCAACGACGACGACCTCGAATGCCGGGTATCGCAGCTGGGAAATGCCCATCAGACAGCGTTTCAGCGCGTCCGGCCGGTCGCGGCTGACCACCACAACGCTGACCGGAAGCGTGTCGCTCATGGTGTGCCCATCTGCGCCATCATCGCTTCAAGCTTGGGAACGTCCTCGGGGTTGTTCAGTTCCCAGAATTGCCGCCCGCGCGCCTCGACTTCGACGCACAGCACTTGCCGCCCATTTTCGAGAAAGCGCAACTGTTCCAGCCCCTCGAGGGTTTCGAGCGGGCCCGTGGGCCATGTCGGATAAGCCGCCAATGCATCGGGACGGTAAGCATAGACCCCAACGTGATGAAAAACCGGCGTGTCATCGTTGGCGGCGTAGGTGTGATTGGTGAATGGGATCACTTCTTTGGAGAAATAGAGCGCCCGACCGCCAGTGCCGAACACCGCTGTTGTGCCGCCGACGCGCCCGGCGCGCCGATCTTCGAGAAACCCGTTCAGCGTCGCACCATCGCAGCGCAGGACAGGTGTCGCAATCTCGGCCTCGGGTGCTGCGTTCAGACCCGCGATCAACCCTTCGACAAACCATGCAGGGGTCAGAGGTGCGTCGCCTTGGAGGTTTACCACTATGTCAAAACTGCCGCCCAGCGCCGCGTGCGCCTCGGCGCAGCGTTCGGTGCCATTGGCACAGTTTTCCGAGGTCATCACAACCTCTGCGCCAAAACCCACGCTCGCGTCTGCAATCCGATCGTCGTCCGTCGCAACCACCACACGGTCCACTCCCTGCACGTCGCATGCCGCGCGCCAACTGCGTTCGATCAGCGTTCGCGCCTCGCCCGTTGCCCCGGTGAGCGACACCAGCGGTTTGCCGGGATAACGGGTCGAAGCATAGCGTGCCGGGATCACGATCAGGACGGACATCAGCCTGCCTTCAACGCCACTGATGGGGCGTAAGCGATAAAGAACGGGTTGGCGTAACTATCCTTGCCATATTTCAGCGGCGTCAGGTCATCAAAACGCACCACTTGCCCGCCCGCACCGGCCAGAACTGCATGACCTGCTGCCGTGTCCCATTCCATCGTGCGACCAAGACGCGGATACAGGTCCGCCTCGCCTGTAGCCACCAGACAGAATTTCAAAGACGATCCGGCGCTTTTCATGTCCTGAACGGCATATTTGCCGATGTAATCATCGGTGGCTGCGTCGCGGTGCGACTTTGAGGCTACAACCATGAGCGCGCTGTTGTCGCTTTTGGCCACGTGAATGGGTTGCGTCGCGCCCGGTGACTGTGGATCAAGCAACCCGGTTTCTTCGACACTTGTCCCGTCAGAAAGCGTATAGAACATCCGCCCTTTAGCGGGGGCATAAACCACGCCGCGTGTCGGCACGCCGTCCTCGACCAACGCGATATTCACGGTGAAATCGCCGCGACGGTGAATGAATTCCTTGGTCCCGTCGAGCGGATCAACGATGAGAAACGTCTTGCCCGTGGTCGCATGTGTGGCCGACTGCTCTTCGGTCACCAGCATCACATCAGGAAATACCGCACGCAGACCGGCCGAGATATGCGCATCCGCCGCTTCGTCAGCCGCCGTAACCGGGCTGTCATCGGATTTCGACTTCACCTCGAAATCATCGGCGTCATAGATCTCCATGATCAGCGCGCCTGCCTCGATCGCCAATCTGCGGATTACAGGGATCAATTCCTCGTACACCATGAATGCGCTGCCTTTGCGGATTTGTTGAATTTTTACTGCCCGCACCTTATGCTGCGAACACTTGGGATCATCAAGAAATCCCTACCCCATTGCAGTCGAGGCAGAGACGCACATGTTCATTTCATCGCGCAAGCCGCAATCCGGCATCGCCTCAGCCTTTGCGATGTGCGAGGTGATTTACCACTCAATCGTTCGTTCCGTGCGCTCATCACATAACAACGCTTTCATGGCGATCGGCATGAATATGATGCAAGCGGTCATCTTTGTTGCCGCGTTTTATGTGATGTTTTCGGTGCTGGGTCTGCGCGGTGCCGCAATTCGCGGTGACTTCCTGCTTTATATTATGTCGGGGATCTTCCTGTTCCTTACGCACACCAAATCGCTAAGCGCGGTGTTAGGAGCCGAAGGACCAGCCAGCGCGATGATGCAGCACGCGCCGATGAACACCATCGTTTCGATCCTGTCAGCCGCACTGGGCGCGCTTTATGTACAGGTGCTTTCGCTTTTTATGATCTTGTTTATTTACCACGTTGGCTTCACACCTATTGAAATCGATCAAGCTTTCCCAGCGTTCGGAATGCTTGTCCTCGCATGGTTCACAGGCTGCTCTATCGGTTTGGTTCTAATGGCGCTAAAGCCGTGGTTTCCGACTTTCGTGTCAATTTTTTCAACGATTTACCAGCGTGCCAACATGATCGCATCTGGCAAGATGTTCGTGGCCAATACGCTGCCCGGTTACATGCTTGCGATGTTCGATTGGAACCCGCTGTTTCACTGCATCGATCAGGCCCGCGGATATGTCTTTATCAATTACAACCCGCACCACTCCTCGTGGGAGTACGCGTTCTGGCTGGGTGTCGTGTTCGTTATGATCGGCCTTATGGGCGAATTCTACACGCGCCGCCATGCATCGCTGAGTTGGAGCGCGCGGCGCTGATCAGCTCGCAACCCGGCACGTCAGGTTGATACGCCCGCCCTTTGGCAGTAACGTCGATGATCCGAAACGGATGCGGTCGACCCCGTGATAGGCCAACCGCGCCGCATCGCCCATCACCACCACATCGCCACTTTCCAACCAATGGCTCTCTGTCTTGCCGCCGCGTGTGGTGTTGCCCATCCGGAACAGCCCCGCATCGCCAAGGCTGACAGACATAACCGGCCAGGAAAAATCGGCTTCATCCTTGTCCTGATGCATCCCCATACGCGCACCTTCGCCGTAGTAGTTGATCAACAGGCAGTCCGGTTCCTGATCAAGGCCTGTCACGTCGGACCATATGCGTAGAACCGAATCCGGGATCGGCGGCCACGGTTCACCGGATGGATGCGTCTCCGAGTATCGATATCCCGACGCATCCGCATACCATCCCACGCGCCCCGCGGATGTCATGCGCACGCTCATCGGTTTGCCGTAAGGTGTTTGCGGCGAAAACAACGGCGCAGCCGCAGCGACCAAACGCACATCCGCAACCAGTTCGGCCTGCGCGACAGGCGAAAGGTACCCTTTGAGGATGTCAAATCCCCGCACCTGCAGCTTCATCCGTGAAATCCCGGCAATTTTAACCAAATTTTTGCCTGCCCGATGCAATCCACAATGGTTGCAGGGGGCAGGCACCCCACCTATATACGCCCAAGCGCACGGAGACGTGCAACCAATCGTGGCGTCGATGCCTACACGGGTCGCCGTCTCGGGACATCGCCTTGAAGACAAAAAGGGATCGAAAACATGGCAAAAGTCATTGGTATTGACCTTGGAACAACCAACAGCTGCGTCGCCATCATGGACGGCAGCCAGCCGCGGGTCATTGAAAACGCAGAAGGTGCACGGACCACCCCGTCCATCGTCGCCTTTACCGAATCCGAACGCCTCGTAGGTCAACCGGCCAAACGTCAGGCGGTCACCAACCCCGACAACACCATCTTTGGCGTCAAGCGTCTCATCGGTCGCCGGTTTGACGACGCAGACCTGGCCAAGGACAAGAAAAACCTGCCCTTCGCCGTGATCGACGGCGGCAATGGCGACGCATGGGTCGAGGCGCGCAGCGACAAATATTCGCCCAGCCAGATCAGTGCGTTCATCCTGGGCAAGATGAAGGAAACCGCTGAATCCTATCTCGGCGAAGATGTGACCCAAGCGGTCATCACCGTCCCCGCCTATTTCAACGACGCCCAGCGTCAGGCCACCAAGGACGCAGGCAAAATCGCCGGTCTCGAAGTGCTGCGGATCATCAACGAACCAACGGCTGCGGCGCTGGCCTACGGCCTCGACAAGGAAGACAGCCAGACCATCGCGGTTTACGACCTTGGCGGCGGTACATTCGACGTCACCATCCTCGAAATCGACGACGGCCTGTTCGAAGTGAAATCCACCAACGGTGACACGTTCCTTGGTGGTGAAGACTTTGACATGCGAATCGTCAACTACCTCGCCGAAGAGTTCCAAAAGGAAAACGGCGTTGACCTGACACAGGACAAGATGGCCCTGCAGCGCCTCAAGGAAGCGGCAGAGAAGGCCAAGATCGAACTGTCGAGCGCCAGCCAGACCGAGATCAACCAGCCGTTCATCTCGATGGGCTCCAACGGCCAGCCGCTGCACATGGTCATGAAGCTGACCCGTGCCAAGCTGGAAAGCCTTGTTGGCGACCTGATTAAGTCCTCGATCAAGCCGTGCCAGGCCGCGCTCAAGGATGCGGGCCTCAGCGCGTCTGACGTCGACGAGGTTGTGCTGGTCGGCGGGATGACCCGCATGCCCAAAGTGATCGAAGAGGTCACCAAGTTTTTTGGCAAAGACCCCCACAAGGGTGTGAACCCGGACGAAGTGGTCGCCATGGGCGCCGCCGTTCAGGCGGGCGTTCTGCAGGGCGACGTCAAGGACGTGGTCCTGCTCGACGTGACGCCGCTGAGCCTCGGCATCGAAACGCTGGGTGGCGTGTTCACCCGTCTGATCGACCGCAACACGACGATCCCCACGAAGAAGTCGCAGATCTTCTCGACCGCCGAGGACAACCAGAACGCCGTGACCATCCGGGTTTTCCAGGGTGAGCGCGAGATGGCGTCCGACAACAAGCTGCTGGGTGCCTTCAACCTTGAAAACATCCCGCCCGCCCCGCGCGGCATGCCCCAGATCGAAGTGACCTTTGACATCGACGCCAACGGCATCGTGTCGGTCGGCGCCATGGACAAAGGCACCGGCAAGGAACAGAAGATCACTATCCAGGCCTCGGGCGGACTGTCGGACGACGACATCGAACAAATGGTCAAGGACGCCGAGGACAATGCCGAGGCGGACAAGGCCCGCAAGGAGTTGGTCGAAGCCAAGAACCAGGCCGAAAGCCTCATCCATTCAACTGAAAAGTCGATCGAAGAGCATTCGGACAAGGTCGACCCGACCACCGTCGAAGCCATCGAACTGGCCATTGCGGCACTCAAGGACGAGCTGGAAACCGAAGACGCCGACAAGATCAAATCCGGCATCCAGAACGTGACCGAAGCGGCCATGAAACTGGGCGAGGCGATCTACAAGGCCAGCCAGGAAGACGGCGAAGACGCGCCGGAGGCGGCGGATGAGCCCCGCGCCGACGACGACGATATAGTCGACGCCGAATTTGAAGACCTCGACGACGACAAGCGCGCCTGATCTTGGGCTGCCAAAGGAACCAATCGAAAGGCCGGCCCGCAATGGCCGGCCTTGCACGTTCCAGCAAAGGACGCTGATCCATGGCAAAACGCGATTACTATGACGTTCTGGGCGTCTCCAAGGGCGCCAGCGCTGACGAAATCAAAAAGGGGTACCGCCGCAAGGCGAAGGAACTGCACCCCGACCGCAACGCCGACAACCCCGAAGCCGAAGCCCAGTTCAAAGAGGCCAACGAAGCCTACGAAATCCTCAAGGACGCCGAGAAAAAGGCGGCCTACGACCGCTTTGGCCACGCCGCATTCGAAGGCGGCATGGGTGGCGGAGGCGGCAGGCCCGGGGGCGGATTCGGCGGCGGACAGGGCGATTTCGGCTCGTTCTCTGACGTGTTCGACGACCTCTTTGGCGACATCATGGGTGGCCGCGGCGGCGGTGGCGGCGGACGTCGTGCCGCGCGCGGGTCTGACCTGCGCTACAATCTGCGCGTCAGCCTCGAAGATGCCTTCAAGGGCATGCAGAAAACAATCAACGTACCGACATCGGTCAGCTGCAGCGCATGTAATGGCACCGGCGCCGAAGGCGGCAGCGAACCCACAACATGCCCCACATGTTCGGGGGTGGGTAAGGTACGCGCACAGCAGGGCTTTTTCACCGTCGAACGCACATGCCCAACGTGTGGTGGTCTCGGCCAGATCATCAAGGATCCGTGCAAAGTGTGCGGCGGTGCCGGACGCGTTGAAAAGGACCGTGCGCTCAACGTCAACATCCCTGCAGGCGTCGAAACCGGCACCCGTATCCGCCTCGCCGGCGAGGGCGAAGCAGGCATGCGTGGCGGCCCTTCGGGCGATCTTTACATCTTCATCGACGTGCAAGAACACAAGCTGTTCGAACGCGATGGCACTAATCTCTTTTGCCGCGTGCCGGTGAGCATGGGCACTGCTGCCCTGGGCGGCAGCATCGAAGTGCCGACCATCGACGGCGGGCGCGGCCGGGTGCAAATTCCTGCGGGCAGCCAGTCGGGCCGACAGATGCGCCTGCGCGGCAAGGGCATGCCCGCCCTGCGTGGCGGCGGCACGGGGGACATGTTCATCGAACTGGCCGTTGAAACGCCCGTGAACCTGACATCCCGCCAAAAGGAACTGCTGCGCGAATTCGAGGATCTCTCGGAAGAGAACAACCCGGAATCGAGCAGCTTTTTCTCAAGCGTGAAATCATTCTGGGACAGCATGAAGGGCTGATTTCGGCCCGCTTGCGCGGGGTGCGCCTTAGGGTGCACCCTGTCGAGCATGCGACGCACCGACGACATCACGACGATCCGCCGGATTTCCCCGGACGATATTGATCCATTCCTCGCCTATCGCGCCGACCCCGATATCGCCCGCTATCAAAGCTGGGAGATAATGTCCCGCGACCGTGCGCTTGGCTTTCTGGCGTTCAATCAATCGGTCACACCGCTGATCCGACCCGCCGAATGGGTACAGATTGCAGTCGCAGATACCGCCACCGACGCGCTGATCGGCGACATGGGCATCCACCTGTCGGAAGACGAAACCGAAGTCGAACTGGGTATCACGCTCGCTGGGCATGTCCACGGTCGCGGCCATGGGGTGCGCGCCACGCGGCTTGCTTGCGACCTTATCTGGGATGAAACACCCGCGCAGAGGATCAAGGTCTGGGCCGACATCCGCAATGCGCCCTCGCGCGCACTGGCAGAACGAGCGGGATTTACATTCACCGGGTTCGAAACCAATGACGGCGTGGACGAGGCAGCCTTTTCGATGCCGCGACCCGGTCGCGGTTAACCCTTCTCTAACCACGCGCCACGCATGCTGGCGCCATGTCACATTTCGCCGAACAGCCGCTGCCTTTTGACCTCGACGAGGCAACTCCGGTCCCGCTGCCCAAGGGCCGAACACCCAGCTATATGGCCGATCACCGCAAACGCCTGCGCGCGCGGTTTATGCACGGCGGGGCCGCGGCGATGCCGGATTACGAGATCCTTGAACTGGTTCTGTTCCGCGCGATCCCCCGCCAGGATGTAAAACCGCTTGCGCACGACCTACTGGCGGCTTTCGGTGATTTCAACAGAGTGATCACCGCGCCGCCGGACCGCTTGCGGCAGATCAAGGGCGTCGGCGACGCGGTGATTTGCGAACTGAAGATTGTCGAGGCCGCCGCACAACGACTGGCCCGCGCGCGGATCATCAACAGGCACGTGATTTCAAGTTGGGACGCACTGCTGGATTACTGCCACACAACCATGGCGCATCGCGAAACCGAACAGTTCCGCGTGCTGTATCTTGATCGCAAGAACGTTCTGATCGCGGATGAGGAACAGGCCCGCGGCACCGTTGACCACGTGCCCGTTTATCCGCGCGAGGTGGCCAAACGCGCGCTGGAGCTGAACGCCTCGGCGCTGATCCTCGTGCACAACCACCCCTCCGGCGACCCGACCCCGAGCCAATCGGATATCGACATGACCGGGCAGATCGAACAAGCCTGCAACGCGTTGGGTCTCACGTTGCATGACCACCTGATCGTCGGGAAATCCCGCGAGTTGAGCTTTAAGTCAGCGGGGTATCTTTGACATCAGCCTGCGCAGCGGGGTGGCAGATCGGCCCTTCGGGGAGGATTTTTTGAAACAGAGAAGCGGGACACTGTGCTCTTGAACAGGGGGCGTCAGCGCACCCAGACCTCCACGCGGCGGTTGGCTTGACGGCCCCACGCGCTGTCATCGCAAGCCATGGGCAGCGCTTCGCCAAAGGCATCGACGCCCAGATCGATGCGATCGAAATTGGCCGTTTCCGCAGTTGCCATCAGCGCACGGCGCACCGCCTCGGCCCGCCGCAGAGCAATATTACGATTGGCCTCGGCTGGACCATCGCCATCGCTGAAACCGACAAGCAGCAATTGGCGCGCGTCATACGTGCCCTGCTCGAGCGCGCGGGCCAGTTGCTGCACGTTCGACCGCGACTGCGCATCAAGCCGGACCGAACCGGTTTCGAACCGAAACGAGATCGACAGCCGCGCCATTGGATACAGGGTGCGCGTCATGCGCTGCAGCTCTTCCAGCGTGATCTCGGGACCAGCAGAGGTTACCGCATTGGCAAAGCGGTACCCTTGCGCGTCGATCGACACCTCTTCGGGCGACTGGTCGACAAAACCCGCGCGCCGCGTCACCACCTGTGCCGATGCACCCCGCGTAAAGGCGAGAAAATCGCGCGCGACCTTGGGCAGGCGGCGTGCCGGCAAGTAGAGGAACATCGGCGCGGTCAGCGGATAATCCTCGGTCTTGATCGTGCCGCGCGTGGCGGACAGCGAGAACCCGCAGGGCCCGGTCAGGCTAAGCGCGCGTGCGCTGCCAACCTCGGAATAACTGGCAACGCCAAGCGCGAACGGGTCGCGCAGGATTGCCGCTTGCAGATCGGATCCGCGGTCGTGGCGCGTGGCATCTTCGGCGATGGTCAAACCCACGGGCCCAACCACCTTGTCTTCGACGGCCTGACCCAGTCCGGTTCGCGCACCGGGCAGATGCAGCGCAATCGGGGCGTCAGGACCACCAAGCAGGGACCAGTTGGTGATGCGACCAGCCACCACCTCGGCCAGATCATTGGGTGATATCGTGTCGATGGGGTTGGACGGCGCAACAATCGGCACCATCGCATCAAGCGCCAGAACGCGGCTGCGATTGATACCGGTCAGATCGCCCATCCCGGCCTCGCGGGCGCGTTGTCGTTCGGCGGGGCGAATCTCGCGCATCGCCATCACGATGTCGGCGTCATTGGCCAGCAAATCGGCAAAGCCTTCGTCCGTGTTGGTGACCCAAAAGTAAAACCGCGCGGCAACCTTGCCCGTCGCCTCGCGCGTCAACTCGTAGGTAAAGCGCTGGCCGTCTTGTTCGATCCGGCGCGCGACAAACCCGGCGCGCAGGGCAAAGCCTTCGATCAGGGCGGGCATCAGGACGGCACCAATGGTGGCCGAGCCGGACACGCTGACCTCGGCCACGAAATCCTGCAGGTTGGGGCAGGCCGGCCCGTCGCAGGTCACGCCGGAGCCGTCGACTGTCAGTTCGCCGTAAATTGTTTCGACGCGATAAAACTCACCGTCAAATCCCAAGAGCGTTCCACTGATCTCGACCTGTCCGTCCGGCGACGTCAGGGTCACGTCCTGGGCGGCCAACCCAGTGGCAAAGACAGTGGCCAAAATGAAAAGTGCGGCGCAGAACGCCGCACGCAAGGTGGTCATGGTGACGTGCTCGGGTCGCGGTCAGTTGGCGGCGACTTTCATATCTGGGATCAGATTGTTCAACACCAGAAAATCACCCATTGCCTCACAGCCCGGCACATTCAGGGTCAGGATGTGCGTGGTGACGTCGCCCGCCGCACCCATTTCAAAGGACTGCGCCTCGATGGTCTGGCCGCAATTCACAGCGGTGACCTCGGCCTCCACGCTCACATCGATCACGCCTGTGCGGGCCGCTTCCGCCGCAGCAAAAGAGTATATCTCGGCCACAAGAGGATCGTTCATGCTCTCATTTCCAAGCCGCATGAGAAAGCCGGTCTGGCCCGCTTCGACTTGTTCCAGATCAGGTGTGGTTTCCGACCATACGTGGCCCGCATCGCCGTAGTTGGCGCCAAATTCGCGGGCATGCAGCTGAAAGCCGGCCTGACCGCGCCACTGAATACCGACGCGGGCATAGCGATTGATGTCGGTCACGCTGGCTTGGGCCACGGCACCGTCACCGCCGGGCAGGGCAAAGATGAACACTGCCTCTTCAACCATCGCCGGGACCAACACGTCCAGCGTTCCGTCGGCGCCGCTGGCATAGCTGAACATCATCCCGTTGTGGTGCACCGTGACGCGTTCATTGGGCGCGCATGGCGCATCAAAGCTGAGGCTGACCATCGCGCCGGGTATTGCGCGGGCGTTGGCGGACATCTCGCAGGTTTCGCTTCGCGGCAGGCGGTCGCCCTGAGGCGGCGTGGTCAGGGCATCGCTGGGGGCAAGAACCCGGGTGATCGATGGATCGTCGCCCCGCGAAATCGCAGGCGCGGCAGACGGCAGGGTGTCGGGGCCTGTTGGGCTGGCCGAGGTCAGCTCGATCGCTTGCACATCCAATGGACCTTCGGGAACAGCGGCAGGCGTGGCAGGCGCGGCCGCCACCGGCACACCAAGGGCCGCCTGTCCATAGCGCTGGTCGGCGGCATCGGTGCGTTGCATGATGAAACCGATGCCCACGGCAATCGCCAGAGTGCCTGCGGCTGTCACGATTTCCTTCTTGTAAGACATGATCCCACGCCCTTTTCACGGAAGAATTCCAGCAAAAGGTCGCAAAGGACTGGGGCCGGGATAAGGCGGCGGCGGGGAACCTTTGGGGCAGGAATGCGGCGTCAGAGACGGCCGTGGCAGTGCTTGAACTTCTTGCCCGACCCGCACGGGCACGGATCGTTGCGGCCCGGATTGCCCCACGTGGTGGGGTCGTTTTCGTCAAAGCCGTTCTCCACCGCTTCGGCTGTGGGTGCCGGCATCGCCGCGGCTTCGGCAGCCTTTTGCGCCTCGGCCTGCTGTGCCGCCATCTGGTCGAGCATTTCTTGCTGCTCTTCCTCGGTCAGCGGGCGGATGCGCGACAGCTTTTGCGTCACCTCGGTGCGCAGGCTCTCAAGCATTCCTTCGAACAGCTGGAACGCCTCGTTCTTGTATTCGTTCAGCGGATCGCGCTGCGCATAGCCGCGGAAGCCCACGACAGACCGCAGGTGTTCCAGCGTCAGCAGGTGCTCGCGCCATTTCCCGTCAATGGCCTGCAGGATCAGCTGCTTTTCAATCGACCGCATGTTGTCTTCGCCAAAGGCAGCTTTCTTCTCTTCCAGCATCTTGTCGCTGGCGTCGATCAGGCGTTCGCGGATCTGTTCTTCGTCGACACCTTCTTCGTCGCACCATTCCATGACCGGCACATCAAGGCCCAGCTGTTCGATCACCCCGGCATAGAGCCCCTCGGTGTTCCACTGGTCGGCATAGGTGCCTTCGGGCATGTACTGGTCGATCAGATCATCGACCACCTCGTCGCGCATGTCGGCGGTAATCTCATGCAGGTCTTCGGCCTCCATGATCTCGCGCCGCTGGGTGAACACCACCTTGCGCTGGTCGTTCATCACGTCATCGAATTTCAAAAGCTGCTTGCGGATGTCAAAGTTGCGGCCCTCGACCTTGGCCTGCGCGCGTTCCAGCGACTTGTTCACCCACGGGTGCACAATCGCCTCACCTTCCTCAAGACCCAGCGTTTTCAGAACGCGATCCAGCCGGTCCGACCCAAAAATACGCATCAGGTCGTCTTCGAGGCTCAGGTAGAATGACGTGCGCCCCGGGTCGCCCTGGCGGCCCGACCGGCCACGCAGCTGGTTGTCGATCCGGCGGCTTTCGTGACGCTCGGACGCCAGCACGAACAGACCGCCCGCGGCCAGCACCTGCTCTTTTTCGGCCTCATGCTCTGCTTCGATCCGCGCGCGCACCTCTTCGGGGTCGGCCTGCGGATCGGCGGTGATCGCCTCCAGCACTTTCATCTCGACATTGCCGCCCAGCTGAATGTCAGTGCCGCGGCCCGCCATGTTTGTGGCGATGGTCACAGCGCCCAACTTGCCCGCGTCGGCGATGATCTGCGCCTCTTGCTCGTGCTGGCGCGCGTTCAGGACGTTATGCTTGATCTTTTCCTGGTCCAGCAGAGTGCTGAACATCTCGGATTTTTCGATCGACGTGGTGCCGACCAAAACGGGCTGGCCCTTTTCATGGGCGCCTTTGATCTCTTCGATCATGGCTTTGTACTTTTCGGGGGCGGTGCGATAGACCTGATCGTCCTCGTCCACCCGCGCGATGGGCCGGTGCGTCGGCACCTCGACCACGCCCAGACCGTAGATTTCCTGGAACTCTTCCGCCTCGGTTGCGGCGGTACCAGTCATGCCCGACAGCTTGCCATA
This sequence comes from Pseudomonadota bacterium, assembly GCA_038530495.1. GTDB lineage: Bacteria > Pseudomonadota > Alphaproteobacteria > Rhodobacterales > Rhodobacteraceae > Tateyamaria. The sequence continues at coordinate 14,200 of JBCBCR010000021.1, forward strand.
AAGCCGGAAGTAGTTCTGGAACGTCACCGACGCGAGCGTCTGGTTCTCGGGCTTGATCTCGACACCTTCCTTGGCCTCGATCGCCTGATGCAGCCCGTCCGACAGGCGGCGGCCCGTCATCATGCGGCCGGTGAATTCGTCGATCAGGACAACGTCCCCATCGCGTACGATGTAATCCTTGTCCTTGATGAACAGCTTGTGTGCGCGCAGACCCTGATTGACGTGGTGCACGATGGTCGTGCTTTCCGGATCATACAGCGACGCGCCCTCTTCCAGCAGACCGCGGGCGAGCAGTTGCTCTTCGAGGAACTCGTTGCCCTCGTCTGTAAAGGTCACGTTGCGCTGTTTTTCATCCAGCTCGTAATGATCGTCCTCGATCAACGGGATCAGCCCGTCGATGGTCACGTACATTTCCGACCGGTCCTGCAGCGGGCCCGAGATGATCAGCGGCGTCCGCGCCTCGTCGATCAGGATACTGTCGACCTCGTCCACGATGGCAAAGTTGTGCCCGCGCTGCATCATCTGGTCGATGCTGGGTTTCATGTTGTCGCGCAGGTAATCGAACCCCAGCTCGTTGTTCGTGGCGTAGGTGATGTCACAGGCGTAGGCCGCGCGCTTCTCTTCCTCGGGCATGTTGGAATAGGCGACCCCGGTGGTCAGGCCGAGGGCGGCAAACACCTTGCCCATCCATTCCGCATCCCGTTTGGCGAGGTATTCGTTGACGGTGACCACGTGCACGCCCTTGCCGGTCAGCGCGTTCAGATACGCGGCAAAGGTCGCAGTCAGGGTCTTGCCCTCACCGGTCTTTTGTTCGGCGATGTTGCCCTGATGCAGGAACAGCCCGCCCATCAGCTGCGTGTCGAACGCACGCAGGCCCAGCGCACGCTTGGCGGCTTCGCGACAGTTGGCGAACGCCTCGGGCAGCAGGCTGTCCAGATCCTCGCCGCCCATGGCCCGTTCGGCCAGCGCTTGGGTGCGGTCCTTCAGGCCCTCGTCGCTCAGCGCCTCGAATTCGGGCTCAAGCGCGTTGATCTGGGCGATGATCGGCTGGACGGCTTTGATCTTGCGATCATTGGGGGTGCCAAAAACCTTTTTGGCGAGGGTCGAAAAACCGAGCATTACGTCTCCAGCCGGATCAAATCATCTTGCGCAGCATTTGCTTGCCGGGCGCGCGCCTTGCCCATACATAACGGGTTAGCCAACCGGCCCCATCCGCGTCCATAGGGCGATGTAAGGGTCACGTGAAACCGTGTCAATGCGCGCAACCGGCGCGCGCCAAGCCCATAGGACAAAGATAAATGAAGCGTTTGTTCAGTCTGTCTGCACTGGCCCTGTCGGCCGCCCTTGCTGTGCCTGCCGCAGCCCAAGATGCCAGCACCGTGGTGGCATCGGTAAACGGGGTCGACATCACCGTCGGTCACATGATCGTGGCCCGCGAAACGCTGCCGCAACGGTTCAAGAACCTGCCCGACGAAGTGCTGTTTTCCGGCATTCTCGACCAACTGATCCAACAGGAATTGCTGGCACAAAGCTTTGAGGGCGAACTGCCCGCGCGCGCACGCCTGCTTTTGGAAAACGAAACCCGGTCGCAAACCGCCGGGGAAGAGGTTGAAAAACTGCTCGCGACGGCACTCACACCCGAAGCGCTGCAAGCGGCCTATGACGCACAGTACGCGGATGCCTCACCGTCCGAAGAATTCAACGCCTCGCACATTCTGGTCGAAACCGAAGAAGAGGCCACAGCGATCAAGGCCGAACTGGACGACGGCGCCGATTTCGCCGCCACCGCGCGGGAAAAATCGACAGGGCCATCAGGGCCCAATGGCGGATCGCTCGGCTGGTTTGGGCAGGGCGCCATGGTCGCCCCGTTCGAAGCGGCCGTGATGTCGCTGGCCAAGGGCGAGGTTTCGGAACCTGTACAGACCCAGTTCGGCTGGCACGTGATCATCCTCAACGACACCCGCACCGCTGATCTTCCGACGCTCGAAGAGGTGCAGGGCGAGTTGGAAAATGCCATCCGCAACGAAACCCTCGACGCCCGTGTGGCCGCCTTGCGCAACGCAGGCACGGTGGACGAAAGCGGCGCGCAGGCGGTCGATCCCGCGATCCTCAAAGACCTCAGCCTGGTTGACTAACCCATGGGCGGCACTCCCCCGCGCTCACCTTTGGCGCCCGACGCGTTTCCTGCCCTGCCGGTGATCAGCGGCGTCCGCTTTGCCACCGCAGAGGCCGGTGTAAAGTACGCCGGTCGCAAGGACGTGATGCTGGCCGTGTGCGATCCCGGCACCACCGTGGCTGGCGTGTTCACCCGGTCTGCCACGCGGTCGGCACCCGTGCTCGATTGTCAGGCAAAGCTTGGCGGGACCAGCGACGATGGCGTCGCGATCCTGGTGAATTCGGGTAACGCCAATGCGTTTACCGGACGCAACGGTGTTGACGCCACGTCGGCGGTGGTCGCAGCAACTGCCGCAGCCACGGGCCTGCCGGCAGCGCGGGTCTTTACCGCCTCGACAGGTGTGATTGGCGAACCGCTGCCGCATGACCGGATCACTGATTGCCTGGACGGGCTGGTCGGTGCCCTCGCTCCGAACGCGATCGAAGATGCGGCGCACGCGATCATGACCACCGACACCTACGCCAAAGGGACAGGCAAAAACGTTCAAATCGGGGGCGAAATTGTACAAATTGCCGGGATCGCCAAAGGGTCGGGCATGATCGCACCCGACATGGCGACGATGCTTGTCTACATCTTCACCGACGCACAGATTGCACAACCCGAATTGCAAGCCTTGGTCAGCCGCATCAATGACCGCACGTTCAACTGCATCACCGTTGACAGCGACACCTCGACCTCGGACTCGCTGCTGTGTTGCGCGACGGGTGCGTCTGGCGTCGACGTCACGGACGCGTCGGAATTCGAAGCAGCGCTCGAGGCGGTCATGCTGGATCTTGCGCACCAAGTGGTGCGGGACGGCGAAGGCGCGACCAAGTTTGTCGAGATCACCGTGACGGGCGCGGCATCGAATGCTGATGCCAAGGTGCACGGGCTGTCCATTGCAAACTCCCCTCTCGTCAAAACCGCCATCGCGGGGGAGGACCCGAACTGGGGCCGCGTTGTCATGGCGGTTGGCAAATCCGGGGCCGCGGCGGACCGGGACACACTTTCGATCTGGTTCGGCGATGTGCTGGTCGCGGACCGGGGTTGGGTCAGCGCCGGCTATCGCGAAGAGGATGGCGCCGCCGTCATGACGGGCGACCACATTCGCATCCGCGCCGACATCGGCATCGGCAACGGCACGGCCACCGTGTGGACCTGCGACCTGACCCATGGCTACATCTCGATCAACGCGGACTACCGGTCGTGAAGGTCGTTTTGGTCAGCGCCGTCGCCTTGATCGATGTCGACGGGCGCGTCTTGCTTGCCCAGCGACCCGAGGGCAAATCCATGGCGGGCCTGTGGGAGTTCCCGGGCGGCAAGGTCGAAACCGACGAAACACCCGAAGCTGCCCTGATCCGCGAGTTGCAGGAAGAGCTGGGCATCGACACGTGGGAAAGCTGCCTCGCGCCGCTGACCTTTGCCAGCCACAGCTACGACGATTTCCACCTGCTGATGCCGCTTTTTGCCTGTCGCAAGTGGAAAGGCACGCCGCAATCGCGCGAGGGGCAGACGCTGAAATGGGTGCGCGCAAATCAATTGCGGGACTATCCAATGCCCGCCGCCGACATTCCGCTGATCCCGATTTTGCGCGATTGGCTCTGAATTTGCGCTGTTTTTCCCAGCATCTCGCCCAAAATTGCAGCGTTCAGTAAAAAACAACGTGACAGTGTTTCTTACACGCTTACCTTCATACCCAGTCTTTTCTTTGGGGAGGAAAGCGCAATGCTGCGTACCATTTCGCTGGGTACATCGGTTTTGATTCAAGGGTTATACGTTACCACGCTGCCCGACGGTCGAGTGACCGTCAAAGTCGACGGGACGGTGTATTCCGGCAAGCCTATCGCCCGCGCTGCCTGAACTGCGCTGGGTGAAAACAAAAAGGGACGGCTCTGGGGCCGTCCCTTTTCTTTTGTCTTGTCCAAATTGGATCAGTCGAGCGTCCGAGTAATCTCTTCGCGCTCGAAAATCTCGATCACGTCAGCGGGGCGAATATCGTCGTAGTTCTCGAACGCCATGCCGCATTCCTGACCCGACTGCACTTCGGCCACTTCGTCCTTGAAGCGCTTGAGGGTTTTCAGCGTGCCTTCGTGGATCACCACGTTGTCGCGCAGCAAGCGCACGCCGGCAGAGCGACGCGCCACACCTTCGGTAACCAGACAGCCCGCAACCTTGCCGACACCGGACACCTTGAAGACTTCCTTGATCTCGGCGTAGCCGATGAAGTTTTCGCGGATTTCTGCAGACAACAGGCCCGATGCGGCCGATTTCACGTCGTCAACCAGATCGTAGATGACCGAGTAGTACCGAATCTCCACGCCCTTTTGGTTCGCACTGTTGCGCGCGGGCGTGTTGGCCCGGACGTTAAAGCCCATGATCGGGGCGCCGCTGGCTTCGGCCAGACCCACATCGGTTTCCGTGATCGCACCGACACCCGAGTGCAACACGCGCACGCGCACCTCGTCGTTGCCGATCTTTTCCATCGCTTGCACGATCGCTTCGGCCGACCCTTGCACATCCGCTTTGACGAGGATGGGCAGTTCGGACACGTTTTCGTCCGCCTTGGCGTTGGCCATCAGCTGTTCCAGCGTGGTGGCGGCACCGGCGGCGGCGCGTTTGTCCTTGGCTGCTTTCTCGCGATACTCGGCGATCTCGCGGGCCTGTGCTTCGGTTTCGGTCACGTTCAGCACGTCGCCCGCTTCGGGTGTGCCGTTAAGGCCCAGAACCTCGACCGGCACCGACGGCCCGGCCTCTTTGACGCGGTCGCCCTTGTCGTTGATCAGCGCACGGACCTTGCCGTACTGCTCACCGACGACAAAGATATCGCCCTGACGCAGCGTGCCCTTTTGCACCAGAACGGTGGCCACGGGACCGCGGCCCACATCCAGCTGCGCCTCGATCACGGCCCCTTGGGCAGCGCGGTCGGGGTTGGCCTTGAGTTCCAGGATTTCCGCTTGCAGCGCGATGGCTTCGAGCAGCTCGTCAAGGCCCTGACCGGTGATCGCGGACACTTCGACGTCCTGCACTTCGCCCGACATCTTTTCCACGATCACTTCGTGTTGCAGCAGGTCGGTGCGGACCTTGTCGGGGTTGGCTTCGGGCTTGTCGATCTTGTTGATCGCCACGATCATCGGCACTTCGGCGGCCTTGGCGTGGTTGATGGCCTCGATGGTCTGCGGCATGACCGCGTCATCGGCGGCTACCACCAGCACGACGATATCCGTCACCTGTGCCCCGCGCGAGCGCATGGATGTAAACGCCGCGTGGCCGGGTGTGTCGAGGAACGACAGCACGACGCCCGCGTCGGTTTTCACCTGGTAGGCACCAATGTGCTGGGTGATCCCACCAGCCTCGCCCGCAACAACCTTGGCATCCCGGATCGCATCCAAGAGCGAGGTCTTGCCGTGGTCGACGTGGCCCATGATGGTGATGACCGGGGGACGATTTGTCAGATCCTCGTCCTTGTCCTCGATCTCTTTGATCACGTCTTCGACGTCCGAATCGGACACGCGCTGCACGGTGTGGCCGAACTCTTCGACGATCAGTTCGGCGGTGTCAGCGTCGATGGTCTGGTTTTGCGTCACCATCATGCCGTTGTTCATCAGCGCCTTGACGACGTCGCCGACCTTTTCGGACATGCGGCTGGCCAGTTCCGAGACGACGATCGCCTCGGGCACCTGCACGTCGCGGATGACCTTTTCACGCTCTTGGGCACCGCCCATCGCCTTTTGGCGGGCGCGCTCCTGCTTGCGCTTCATCGCGGCCATGGACCGTTGCCGGCCACCTTCGCCACCGGACAGCGCCTGGTTCAGGGTCAGTTTGCCCGAGCGGCGCCCGCCATCGTCGCGGCCACGGTTCGAGGGGCGCTGGTCGCGCTCGCGCTCGTTTTTGCGCGGGGTCGCGGCGGGCGTGGCCTGCCGTTGAGCCTGTTTCGGCTGTTCGGCGGGGGCGGCTGCCGCCGCCTGTGCTGCGGCTGCGGCTTCGGCCGCCTTGCGCTTTGCGTCTTCTTCCTTGGCTTTCAGCGCTTCTTCGCGCTCACGCTCTTCGCGTTCCTTGGCCTCGGCCTCTGCGCGGCGGCGTTCGCGTTCGGCTTCGCGGGCTTTTTCCTCGGACGCGCGCTTTTCAGCCTCTTCGACCTCGCGTGCCTTGGCGGCTTGCACAGCCTTCAGGCGGCGCTCCATCTCGGCGTCGGAGATCCCGGCGGGGCGCTTTTTCGGATCGCCCGCGGGGGCGGCCGTGCCGGTCTTGGCGGCACCCGGCTTGGGCACCACAACGCGCTTGCGCTTGGTTTCGACGACGACATTCTTGGTGCGTCCGTGGCTAAAGCTTTGCTTGACGTTGCCCGGACGCGCGCCACCCTGACGCAATCCCAATGTCTTTTTCCCGTCTGTATCGCTCAAAGCTTGTCTATCCTTCCGAACGGCCTGTGCCGCCCTCTTTCTCGCGGAAGCCCCGCAAACGTTGCGCTTCCTCTACAACACGTTTCGTGAGTCCACCAGAGGCGAGCGCCCCGTGTATCACAGTTTGGCGTCCAAACGCCAAACCAAGCTCATCCGCGGTCAACCAGCCAATGTAATGGCCGAAATGCGGTGTGCTCAGTTTCGATTTGCCCCGGCCTGACCCGTCGGAGGCCTGGATCAGGACCTGCGCCTCTTCCATCTGCAGCATGGCCTTGACCTTTTCATAGCCGGCCACGGCCCGCCCCCCCTTGCGCGAGAGGGCAATCAGATCGACGGTGCGGCGCGCCAGCTGGCGTTCGACCTCGTCCACGAGACCGTCGGGCACCGCCACCTGCCGCTTGGCTCCGCGGGAAAAGAGCCGCTTGGCCACCGCCTTTTGCAAGGCGGCGCGGGAGGCCGACACATACATGCCGCGGCCCGGCAGCTTGCCCGCGACGTCGGGCACGATTTGATCGTCCGGGCCCACGACAAAGCGGATCAGCCCGAACTTGGGCTGTACCTCACCTGTGGCAAGGCACTTGCGCTCGGGATCGTCATCCCGCTGTTTTGCCGCCCCGCCGCGCGCCATGGGCCATTAGACCTCGGCCTCATCGGATGCATCCGCATCCTCTTCGGCCTCTTCTGCTTCGGCTTCCAACTCGGCCGGATCGACCCAGCCCAGCAGAACCCTTGCCGTCATGATCAGCGTCTGCGCCTCTTCCAGCGAAACATCGAACGGTTCAAGCACGCCGTCATCCTTGTGACGCTCACCATCCACCGTGGTCCAGCCACCGGCCAGCTCCCAATCCGCGCAGGTCGCAAAGTCTTCGAGCGTTTTGACATCGTCCTTGGCCAGCGCCTCAACCATCTGGGGTGTCAGGCCGTCAAATTCAATGAGGCTGTCCTCGGCACCCATGCTGCGAGCATTGTCCAGCGCGGCCTTGGCCTGCGCCTCGAGCACGTCGCGGGCGCGCGCCTGCAGTTCGTTGGCGGTGTCTTCGTCCACGCCATCGATGACCAGCAGTTCGTCAATCTCGACATAGGCCACCTCTTCGAGGTTGGTGAACCCTTCGGACACCAAAAGCTGGGCAAAGAATTCGTCCAGATCCAGCGTGTCCATGAACAGCTTTGTGCGCTCTTCGAATTCGGCCTGACGGCGGGCCGATTCTTCGGCCTCCGTCATGATGTCGATGTCGAGGTTGGTCAGCTGGCTGGCCAGACGCACGTTCTGACCACGGCGACCAATGGCGAGGCTCAGCTGCTCTTCGGGCACGACCACTTCGATCTTGCCCGCCTCTTCGTCCAGAACCACCTTGCTGACTTCGGCAGGCTGCAGCGCGTTCACAAGGAACGTAGGCTGATCTTCGTTCCACGGGATGATGTCGATCTTTTCGCCCTGCAACTCGTTCACGACTGCCTGCACACGGCTGCCGCGCATACCGACGCAGGCGCCGACGGGGTCGATGGAGCCGTCATAAGAAATCACCGCGATCTTGGCGCGCGAGCCGGGATCACGGGCCACGGCCTTGATCTCGATGATGCCGTCGTAGATCTCGGGCACTTCCATCTTGAACAGTTCCGCCATGAACTCGGGCGCTGTGCGGCTCAGGAAGATTTGCGGGCCGCGCTGTTCGCGGCGCACATCCTTGATGTAGCAGCGGATGCGGTCGTTCGGGCGATACGATTCGCGGCCAATCTTTTCGTTGCGGCGCAGCACAGCCTCGCCCGCGCCCACATCAACGATGACGTTGCCGTATTCCTCGCGCTTGACCAGCGCGTTGATGATGGTGCCAGCGCGGTCCTTGAATTCCTCGTACTGGCGATCCCGCTCGGCTTCGCGGACCTTTTGCAAGATGACCTGCTTGGCCGACTGGGCGGCGATGCGGCCCATTTCGACCGGCGGCACTTCTTCGACGAACTGGTCGCCGACCTTGGGATCGTCGAGGTATTGCTTGGCCTGCTCAACGGTGAATTCGGCCTGATAATTTTCCAGCTCTTCTTCCTCGACCACGGTGCGCACGCGAGTGAACGTCGCCTTGCCCGTCTTGCGGTCGATGGACACGCGGATGTCCATTTCGCTGCCGTAGCGCGACTTGGCCGCACGGGCGAGCGATTCTTCCATCGCTTCGACCACCAGCGCGGGGTCGATCATCTTTTCGCGCGCGACCGCCTCGGCGGTTTGCAACAGCTCAAGCTGGTTTGCAGAAGTAATGGCCATCAGTGGTCCTCCTCTGACCCTTCGGTCTGGATTTCATCGAAATCAGTTTCGTTGAGCACGCCCGCTTCCTTGCGCTGGCGCAGCATTTCCTTGATCAGCTCGTCCGTCAGGATCAGCTTGGCATCGCTGAGCCAGTCAAACTGCAGGCCGATCGTGATGTCTTCGGCATCCTTGCCCTGACCGGGCACGTTGATCAGCACCTCCTCGCCCTCGACCCCGGCCAGCACGCCCTTGAACCGGCGGCGCCCGTCAATCAGCTCTTCGGTTTCGATCTTGGCGTCGTAGCCTTCGAACATGTCGAAATCTTTGAGCCGGGTCAGTGGGCGGTCGATGCCCGGGCTCGACACTTCGAGCGTGTAGGCATCGAGGATCGGGTCCTCGACATCGAGCGTGGCGCTGACAGCGGTCGAAATCGCGGCGCAATCGTCCACCTCAATCCCGCCATCGGGTTTGTCAGCCATGATCTGCAAGGTGGTTTCCTTGCCGCTCATCAGGCGAATACGGACCAGTTCGTACCCGAGATCCTCGATCACGGGTGTCACGATCTCGGCGAGCCTGCGGTCAATGGCGGCTTTGGCGATGAGGTCGTTTGACATGGTGTCCTTGTCGTTTGGGCACAAAAAAACGGGCGCGCGGCCCGTGTCACTGTTCCGGTGGAGCGTTGGGTTTGGACCCCAGCGCTGCCGCTGTTGAGACGCGTATAGGCGGGAATCAGCGATACTGCAAGTATTCGCTGGGCTGGTGCCCGTCGCGGCGGATTTAACCACTGGTTAAGCATGATGGTGATAGCCGAGAATGCAACAGACAGCTTTGCGGGGCGCACTCATGGATACGGTTGGTCAACCAGTCGACGACAGGCAACAGGTGGCTTTGACCTATCTCCGGCAGATGCGGGCCGCGCGCACGGATCTGCAGCGGCTGCGCCGGGCGCGGCGGTTTTTGCCCGTGCCTGCACCGGGTCGTACGATTGTCTCTGCCGAGGTCACCGAGAATGACCTGGCCGACATTGCAGGCGTCGGGCCGGGATTGATCTGGGCGTTGGGCCATTGCGGCATCCACACGCGTGCAGGGCTTGCACAGGCAGATGCGGACACGCTCCGTGCGGGGTTGGGGCCCGTGGGTACAATGCTGAACGTCGCTGATCTTCAGGCGCGGGCATCGCTGTGAGAGACGGCATCGCACCCCACCGGCATCTGCCCGAGGTCGCTGAGCTGATCTTTGACCGGTTCGAACAGATGGAATTCGCCTTTGCCGAGGCGCAAGAGGCCACGCGCGAAGCGACGCGTGCGTTGGAAGCGGCGGTCACCGCGATGCATGCAGCGCCCGCACCAACATCCGGGATCGAAGCCGCCCTTGCCCGCATTGAGGAGAAAGTGGACCGGTTATCCGAGGGGGTTAATGCCCAGGCGGTTCAGCGATTGGAGTACGTGGCCCAACTGCGCGATGCAGCGGACGAGCCCGCACAGAACACGCGCTACAGCGGTTCAGGCGCGGCAGAACGGGTCTTGGATAACGGCAATCAGCAACCGCTGATCGATGCAGACGTTCGACAGATGCATGAGGCGTTTCTCAATGATTTGCGGCTTGCCGTGGCCGAATGCCTTGCGCAGGTTCTGAAATCTCGGCCCGACGAAGTGCAACGCCTCGACGCGCCGTGAGGACCGTCAGGCCGTCCACCAGCGTTCGGCCATCCGCAGGTTGTCAAGCGGCCAGACCTTGCCCACCGTCATCGGCGCGGTGACCTTGCGGTTGGCAAAATGGGTGGGCGCATCGGCGTTGGGCAGGGCGACGAACGTATCGTCGGTAATCGCGTCACCGGGTTGCGCGCCGTCGGCGACGTCCACCAGCCCTTCGGCCAGCGCCTGAAAACGTACAATTTCGGCGCCTATTTGAACAAAATCCACCATCTCGAACCACCCGGCGTCGCGCTTCCAATGTGCATCGAACCGCGCACCGACAAAGTGCCGCCCCGTCTCCAGCTTGCGCACGCGATAAAGCCCGGTGCCCGCACCCGTTTCGGACCGCAGCTCGTATCCCGGCTGGGCCAGTCGGTACGGCAAATTGGGATCGGGCACGTCAAGGTGGATGGCGACCTGGTGCGCGCCAGAGATCTGCACGTCAAACGGCAGGCGTACAACGTCGCGCGGGCCAAACGTGGTGCCATCATGGAACTGCACGCCTTCGCGCAGATCAAAGGTCCAGACCCGCGCATCACGATCTGACCGCCAGCCGGTTGCCAGTTCACCGCGCAACGTGCCGTCAGCCGCGATTTCGGTCAGGCTGTCGAACAGCGTGGCGGTCACCGCCCGATCAAACCAGTCTGGCGACAGCGCCGCCCGCAACCGCCCGCCGCGCGCAGGCGACGCCGACACACCGGTGGCCGCCAGCAGGGCTGCGGCGGCACCCGAGGCAAAAAGGGCACGGCGGTCAAAGCGGGTCATCGGGCCTATTTTCCTGCGATTCGGTCCATGGTGCGCACAAGTTCAGCCGAAATCCCCGGCTCGGACAAGGCGTGGCCCGCATTTCGGATCATTTTCAACTGCCCGCCCGGCCATGCCTTGGACAAGGCATAGGCGCTGTCGGGCGGGCAAATCATGTCATAGCGGCCCTGCACGATGGTGCCGGGGATGTGCTTGATCCGTGGGGCATGGGCGAGGATCTGACCGTCAAAGTCGAGAAAACCGCCATTGCTGAAATAGTGATTCTCGAGCCGCGCAAAAGCACGGGCGTAATCGCCCGGCGCCTCGCCACCATTGCCAACGGAATGGATCGAGGCCAGCGCGTTTTCCCATGCACACCAAGCCCTGGCGTGCCGGGTTTCCTGGCTGATGTCGCCGGAAAACAGGCGGCGGTGATAGGCCTGGATCAGGTCGTCGCGTTCGTCTTCGGGGATCAGACCGACAAAGCGTTGCCAGACCTCGGGCCAGAACTTGCCCGCGCCGCCGCCGTAGAACCAATTCAGTTCCGCCTTGGTCATCAGGAACACGCCCCGCAGCACAAGGTGCCGCACACGGTCGGGATGCGCCTCGGCGTAGATCAGGGCCAGCGTGGCGCCCCAACTGCCGCCAAAGACGATCCATGCGTCCACGTCCAGCTCGGACCGGATCTGTTCGATGTCGCGCACCAGATGGTGGGTTGTGTTGTTCTTGACCGACGCATGGGGCCGCGACCGTCCACAGCCGCGCTGGTCAAACAGCACAACGCGAAACACCTCGGGATCGAAATAGCGGCGCATCGCCGGGCTGCACCCGCCACCCGGCCCACCGTGCAGGACGATAACCGGAATACCGTCGGGATTGCCGCACTGTTCGACATAGACCTTGTGGCCATCGCCCACATCCATCATCTGCTGATCGAAAGGATCGATCGGCGGGTACAGATACTGAACTGCGCGCTTTTGATCGCTGTGTTTGTCCATTGCCGACCTATATAGGGCTCGGGCACACATGATACACATGGAGCGGGAAATGCAATCGCCTGAAACCACGGTCGATGACGGTGAAATTGCCAAATTCGAGGCAATGGCCGCCGATTGGTGGGATCCTGACGGCAAGTTCAAACCGCTTCACATGCTGAACCCGGTGCGGCTGGATTATATCACCAGCCAAATTGCCGCCGAATATGATCGGGATCTGACCGCGCCGCGCGCCTTTGCCGGGTTGCGCATTCTCGACATCGGCTGCGGTGGTGGGCTTTTGTCGGAACCGATGGCACGGCTGGGTGCGGACGTGGTGGGCGCCGACGCAGGCGGCGCGAACCTGCCAGTTGCGCGGTTGCATGCCGAACAGTCCGGGCTTGAGATCGACTATCGCCATACCACGGCCGAAGACATGGCCGCCGCGGGCGAACAGTTTGACGTGGTACTGAACATGGAGGTGATCGAGCACGTCGCCGACCCGCAAGCGTTCATGACCGCCTGCCAGCAACTGTTAAAACCCGGCGGGCTGCTTTTGTGTTCGACGCTGAACCGGACGCGCAAATCCCATTTGGTCGCGATTGTGGGTGCTGAACAGGTCATGCGCTGGCTGCCCAAGGGCACGCATGACTGGTCCAAGTTCATCACGCCGGATGAATTGTTTGCCCTGATGGGACAGGCCGGGCTGGAACCGGTGGACCGCAAAGGCTTTGTGTTCAACGCGCTTACGTGGGACTTTTCGCTGTCCGACCGCGATCTGGACGTGAACTATGTCACAGCTGCACTAAAACCGACCTAAACCTTGCCGGCCAGCGCCTTGCGCATCTGGCGCAGGATCGGAAGCATTGTGCGCGCACGGTCTTCGCCCAGATCATCAACCAAGGTGCTGAATGTCGGCGCAATGGCGGCCAGTGCGGCCTCGCGGGCGCGGCGGCCTGCGGGGCTGATCGCCACCATCTTGCGCCGCGCATCGTCCCAGTCGGGGCGAATGTGCACATGCCCCGCCCATTCCAGCCGTGCCAGCGTGTTGGTCATTGCGCCGCGGGTCACGTTGAACGTTTCGGCCAATTGCGCGGGGCTACGCTCGCCTTCGTGCCAGGCCAAATGGTTGAGCACAGAAAAATGCGAGATTTCCATGCCCTTGGGCAACACGCGGCTGAGCCGGTTGCGGATCAACTGATCCGCAGCGATCATCTCGCTCAGCAGCGAAATGGTCAGGCCAGAGGTGTCATCGCTCATTCACGCGCATCAGGGGCCCTGAAACGGGCGCGCATTCTGCCGTGAAGGAATTCGTCTGCGCGCCTCGGCCACCCGTCCCATATCGAGGTCGAGCATATAGATGCCGGGGGCCTCGCCCGC
>JBCBCR010000022.1:0-282 GCA_038530495.1 Pseudomonadota bacterium
ATCGACCTCGCAAGATGCCGCGCCGGTCCCCGTTTTGCTCAGACGCACGGCAAACGGTGTCGCATCGCCTGTGGGCAAGAGGAACACATCTGGCTCAATTGCGCGCGCCTCTCGCACGACGATCTCGCGTTCTTCAATCTCCACTGTCAGATCGCCGGCGTTGTCCCAAGTGTCGAAATGCAACGAAAGCCGCGGATCGCGGGCACGCCAGGTTTGATCTGTCGGCACAAAGACCAGCATCTGCCATCCCTTCTGCGAGAACGACAACGCAAAGCTGCGCCC
>JBCBCR010000022.1:292-27747 GCA_038530495.1 Pseudomonadota bacterium
CCCGGTGAAAAACGCATCGGTCTGCGCAGCGTCAATGGCCCGTTTGAGATTGGAGATGACCCGGACAGGTGTCTGGTCTGTGCCTGAGCGCAAACTTACCGTGGCCGCAACCGAAATGGTGGCCAGAACCACCGTCACGATCATCAGTTCCAGCAGGCTAAACCCCTGATCTTGTGCCGTGCCAGTTTGAAAATGGGAAAAGGGCATGAGACATCTATGAAGTGACTGAAACTCAAATAGTTGGCTTTGATTTTTAGATGCCGAAATGGTATCAAACCGGCGATTATTAACAAGTTTTTTGTCAAAGGAAGCGCGATGCCGTCGTTGACCAACCGGGTGCATTTCATCCTGGGGCTGGCCGTCCTTTCCGGTGTGATCATGGGGCTGGCCTGGGCCGGAGACGCGGCGCGTGCGGCCTTCCACTACGACCCTGCGCTTGTGTCCGCTGGCGCGATCTGGCGGCTGGTCATGGCCCATCTGGTGCACCTGACAACCGCGCATGCCGGTATGAATGTGTTGGGCGTGCTGTTTGTTGCGGCCGTGCTGTGGGAAGTCATCAATCTGCGCCGCTATCTGATTGTGTCGCTGTGGTCCGCGCTCGCGATCTCGGTGGGATTCTGGATGTTTGACCCCGAGGTGCAAAGCTATGTTGGCTGGTCCGGTGTCACACACGGATTATTCGCGTGGGGCGGGCTTGTGATGCTGGGACATCGCGCTTGGTTTGGTGTTGTGATTCTGGCCTGTCTGGGGACAAAAATATGGTGGGAACAAACTGCCGGCCCCACGCCAGGCGCAAGCGATGCCATTGGCGGCGTTATCCTGCTCGACAGTCATCTGTACGGTGTGTTCGGCGGCATTTTTGCGTTTATCGCGGGATACGTGTCGGCGCGGGCGCACTGGTTTGTCGTGACCGTTCTACTGGGCGCAGTGGCGCTGCCCGAAGCGACCGATGCACATGGCCGTCACGACCGGCTGGCTGTGCTGGAGATACCCAAGGACGGCACCCTTGAATTGCGGATCCTGTTTGACATCGTGCCGTTTGCCTTGCGCGCGCCCGAGACGTTTCTGACCGAAGAAACCCGGCAACGGGTGGATGGGCTCACGGATGCTGACCTGCAGGATTACGTTGATGGCGCAAGTGCTTACCTGCTGTGGAAGGTGGCATTTGAAGGGCGCGACGGCACGCAGGCCAACGCACGACGCATCCGTATGCCCAAGGCCAGCGCCTTGCGGGCGCATGTCGCGGAATCAGACACGTTTGCCCCCTCCGACACGATGAGCGCGGCAGAGATCGAGCTGAGCACGGTCATCCTGCTCTTTGATGCAGAGGCGGTGTGTGCGCTGGACGGACCGAGCCTGTCGCTGCCGCCGCTGTTGGGGCAGCTTGAGCTGGTCACCGTCGACCGCGATGGGAACGAACTGCGCGAGCCGCTTTTTCCCGGACTGGCCTCGCGCCCGCTGCCCATTTGTGCGCAGCAGTAAGGTGCTATCAGAGGTCGAGGCGTGATCGGATTGTGCCACCGCCGGGAAGGCAGTGGGAGACCAGTGGCTAAGGCGACCGCTAAGCTTGCTGCAAGACAACCCGTTGCAGTTCATCGGCGCGTTCGTTCACGATGACCGTGTCGCCAAACTCGATCCGGATGTACTGGGCGCGCTGCGACGCTGTGGCCCGGTCGCCGCGCGACAGGTCGGCGCGCATCTCGCGCAATTCGATCTCGGCCAGGTCTTCGCGCAATTGGGCAAGACGCAAGGGAATGATCCCGCTTTCATCAAACGCGGCGTATTTGTCATAGGTCGCCACCATCTGCGCATACATGTCCCGGGCCCGGTTGCGAGCTGCGATATAACGCGGTCGGGTGTCGAGATACTGTTCGGTTTGCCGGTGCAGCGCCAGCGCCTCCAGCACCGCTGCCTCGCCGGTGGTGGCGCGGCTGCGGTCAGCCTGCCGCGCCTCGGACAGCACCGCAAGCGCCCGGTCGGGCGCATCGGCATAAAGCAGGACAAGGGCGTATTCGAGACGCAGCTCGGCCGCATCCTTGCCGCGCCGGATCTGTTGCAGGAGCGTTTCGTATTGCGTGATCGCGGTGTCGAACTGACCATTTTCAGCCGCCGTCCGCGCGGCGGCATAGACAATTTCCTGTTCCGAGGCCGGTGCGGTCGATGCCGCCGGAATCGTGCCTTCGGAACAACCGGCAAGGCAAAGACAGAGTGTGACGGCGCATATTTTCGCCCGCAAACGCATCCTAAGGTCTGCATCAATCACAATTTTTTACCCCAACTCCGAATGCTGCAAGCTAGCCAAGAAACCAGATGCATGATAGTCATAGGTAAAGGTTTTGTTCACAAATTTTTAGGCAGTCAATGGGCATAGGCAATATGCTAGGACGGATACTCAGGGCGTTTGAAGGCGTCTTTTGGATCAGCCTGACAGCTGTTGCGTTGGCGTATGCGCTGTATCTTGGTGGCGCCCTTGGTGCGATCTTGCCCGGCGGGGCGACAACTTCGGCTACGATGGAGACCGCCATCCCAACGCTGGAGACCGCGCAAAAGCGCGCAGCGGCGACCGGCCCGTCGACCCAATTGCCCGCGCTGTTTGGTGAGGCTCCGGCGCCTGATACGGCCCGGGCGCAGAAAAAGCCGTCCGCAGAACCCGCCCGACCCTCGGAAACCTACAGCTTGCAAGGCGTGACGCTGACCAGCGGCCAGAAATGGGCGATGGTGCAGGATTCGTCGGGCGTCATCCTGATCCGCGAAGGGGACCGGCTGTCTGACGATGAAACCGTACTGAGCATCCGCGCAGACTCGGTCATCTTTGAACGCGATGGCGACATGGTGTCGATCCTTTTTCCAGACGCCGAACCGCCGGTTGCGGAAACAATGGACGTGGTCCAGGCCTCTCTCGAGGCGGATCGCAACCCGGTCGAAGAGGTGGCGCAGCCACGCCTGACCACTGTATCGCAACCAAAACCAAATGTGGTTATGCAAACCCGCGAGGACGTGCGCCCGGCAGTGACGCTGGCGGATTTGCGGCGCGTGGTGTTTGCCCCCGAAGCGATGTCGAGCCTGCGGCTGGAACGCGCCCGTTTGTCCGACGGGGTCATCGGATGGCGGATCAAGTGGCTGGCCGACAATCAGCTGGTCGCCGCCGCAGGGTTGCAACGCGGCGACATTTTGCGCGCGGTCAACGATGTGAACGTGATGGATGCAACCAGCCTGAAAAGCCTTTTGCCGGCGCTGGGGCGGTTGCAGGGCATCACGGTGGATTACGAGCGTGGGGACGCGTCGGTGCGCGCCATAATACCATTGAAAAAGGGTTAAACAGTATGCGGCTTTCGATATCGACATGGATCAGGAGCATCGCATTTTGCGTGGCCGTGCTCGCGGCCGTGCCCGCAGGGGCGCAGGACAGCCGACTGAACCTGCGCGACGCTGACCTGTCCGTTTTTGTCGAGCTTGTTTCCGAACTGACCGGGCGCAACTTCATCGTCGATCCGCGCGTGCAAGGCACAGTGACCGTGTTTGCGCCTGACACGCTCAGCGATGAGGCGGTGTTCGAGATTTTTCTGAAAGTGCTGGCGCTGAACCGGTTTGCTCTGGTCGAAGGCGAGGGGGCAGACCGGATCGTACCGGCGCAATTGGGGCGCGAACTGTCGGAGTTTCGGGACAACACGGTGCAATCAGGCTTTGTGACGCGTGCGATCCCGGTGACCAACGTGCCACTGACCGAAGCGGTCGAGATCATCACGCCGCTATTGCCAAGCGAAGCGGTTGTGTCGACCTATGAGGTCGGCAACCTGATCATCCTGTCTGCAAGTGCCGCAGATATTGATCGCATGTCCACCTTGCTGGGGCGTCTGGATGCCGCGCGGCCCAGCCGGGTTGTCGTTCTAAACGTGCGCAACGCGGCGGCGGAAAGCCTGGCGGAAACGCTGCAATCGATGGAATTGGCGTCGCCCGGCGCCAACGTGACCGCCGATCCGCGGTCCAACACCCTGATTGTTAGCGGGTCCGATGAGTTTCGGGCCATGGTCCAGGCCTTGGTGCGCGAGCTTGACCGGCCCCGGAATTCATCCGATGCTGTCGTCGTGTCGCTGCAATATGCCAAGGCCGAACAGGTCGCGGCCATCGGCCAAAGCCTGTTTGGCGGCCAAAGTGGCGAAGCCGAAGGTGTAGGCGGGGCCGCGTCAATTGTTGCGGATACGCAGACCAACTCTGTCCTGATCTCGGCCAGTCCCGACCTGCTTCCGTCGATTGTCCGTGCCATGCGCGCGCTTGATCAGCGTCCGCGCCAGGTTCTGGTCGAAGGCGTGATTTTCGAAACCAGCGCCCAGGCCTTCACGACGCTGGGGGTGCAATTTGGCGGTGTGGTGAAAGAAGTGTTCGCCGCCGGTGTGCAGTTTAACGTGGGCGGCATTCCGACGTTGTCGAACCTGATCACCGCATTGCTGGGCAATGCCCCGGCCAATCTGCCGAACGGCGGGACCTTGGCGATTGGCGACAAAGATCGGCTGGCCTTGGGTTTCCTTTCTGCGGTGGCCCGCGACAGCTCGACCAATATCCTATCCACGCCGTCGATCCTGACACTCGACAATGAGGAAGCGGAGATCACGGTTGCGCAGAATGTCCCCTTTGTCACCGGCAGTTTTTCCACTGTCGGCAACAGCCCGGTGCCGAACCAGCCGTTCCAGACCATCCAGCGGCAGGATGTCGGTCTTATCCTGAACGTCGTGCCGCAGATCACCGGGGACGGCACCGTACGGTTGCGTGTGCGCCAGGAGGTGTCGAACCTGACAGCCGCTGCTGCCGCGTCCGGATCCGAGATCACGCAGCGCCGGGAAATTCAAACGTCCGTGATCGTGGGCGACGGCAACGTGCTATTGCTTGGTGGACTGATGGAAGACTTTTCCAACGACGAAAACGAACGCGTTCCGGGGCTCGGTGACATCCCGATCCTGAAGCGGCTGTTTTCGGCAGATGGCAAGGAAAAGAACAAGCGCGTGTTGCTGCTGCTGTTGCGCACCAACATCCTTGAAGGGGACGAGGCCGCCAATGCGGCAACCGAGGCGGCGTATTCCCGTGCCTTGCAGAAACAGCGCGAAATCACGGCCAGCCAGGACAAGAAAAGGCGCAAGGCCGGCAGCGGGGCCGCAACCGCGATCCCCTCGTTGGGCGCACCTTTCGTGGCAAAAACCCCCGGCAAGAGCCAAAGCAGCACCGCGTTGCCACCACTGGGCGCGCGGCTGAAGCTGGGCAAGTGAACCGGTGAACACCCCGAGCGGAGATATGTCTGCGGAACCGCAATTGCCTGCGTCCTTTGCCAAGCGGGAAGGCGTGCTTTTGACCTATCGCGCTGACGGCGCAGCCCAAGTGACCGCGCGCCACGATGCCAGTTGGACAGCATTGCAAGAGGTGCAGCGCATCCTGACCGCGGGATTTTACGTCGAAACGGTGGCCGAACAGGATTATGCCGCGTTGTTCGAAACCGTTTATGGCGGCGGCGAAAGCGATGACATCACTGTCCAGATTGAGGATGCAAGCGGCTTGTTCCGACCGCTCGACGGGTCCACATCCACCGACATCCTCGCTGACGAAACCGAAGCGCCGGTGGTCAACCTGATCAACTCGCTCTTGCGGCAAGCCTTGAGGAAACGTGCATCCGACATGCATTTCGAACCGCAGGAAAATGGATTGATGGTGCGGATGCGGGTGGACGGCGTCTTGCAACCCATCCTCGAGCGCAACGATGTGCCAACGGCAATGGTGATCTCGCGGCTCAAGGTCATGGCCGAACTGGACATCGCCGAAACGCGCCTGCCGCAAGACGGGCGGATCGGGTTGCGTCTGGCCGAGCGGGCAGTGGACGTGCGGGTATCAACCATCCCCAGCCAGTATGGCGAACGCATCGTTTTGCGCATTCTGGACAAGGATACGGGATTACTGTCGCTGGATGCGATTGGGCTGGACGACGCGCAAAAGGCGATCATCGACAGGCTGACCAACTGCAAGAACGGCCTTGTTCTTGTCACCGGCCCGACAGGCAGTGGCAAGACCACGACGCTTTATGCGATCCTCGACAAGCTCAACAGCAAAGGGACCAACATCCTCACGGTCGAAGACCCGGTGGAATACGATCTGGTTGGCGTCGGTCAAACGCAGGTCAACAGCCAGATTGGTATGTCGTTCGCCAGTGCTTTGCGTGCCGTGTTGCGTCAGGACCCCGACATTGTGCTGGTGGGCGAGATCCGGGATGCCGAAACCGCGTCCGTTGCGGTGCAGGCCGCGCTGACCGGTCACCTGGTCCTGTCGACCCTGCACACGAACACGGCGCTTGGGGCGATCACGCGCTTGCGCGATTTGGGCGTCGAGCCCTTTCTGCTCACGTCCACCCTGCGCGGCGCGATTGCGCAACGCCTGATGCGGCTCTTGTGCCCGGGCTGCAAAACGCCTGTCGCAACACCCGATGATGTGCGCGCCGTGTTCAAGAAACATCAGGTCGACGTGCCGGAAACGGTGTTCGAGGCCAAGGGATGCACGCAGTGTAGTGACACCGGATACGCCGGCAGAACCGGGGTGTATGATCTGATCGAAAACTCCGCCGGTTTGCGGCAGGCCATCGGCGCCGAGGCGTCGGAGGCCGAAATGATCGATCAGGGCACGCTGCCGGCGGACGGCATGTTTGCCTCCGGCTTGCGCGCAGTTGCAGCAGGGCGCACCACCATGACCGAGCTGTTGCGCGTTGTGAGTGATGTGACATGACGTCGTTCACGTACAAAGCGTACGACAAAAACGGGCGGCGG
The DNA here is from genome assembly GCA_038530495.1 of Pseudomonadota bacterium. Classification (GTDB taxonomy): domain Bacteria; phylum Pseudomonadota; class Alphaproteobacteria; order Rhodobacterales; family Rhodobacteraceae; genus Tateyamaria. Next base: position 7,090 of record JBCBCR010000022.1, read on the forward strand.
GTGAAAGGTGTGCTGGTCGCGGACGGCGCGGCGCAGGCGCGCGCCAAACTGGCGGCACAAGGCCTTTTCACCGAGGATCTGTCGGACAATGTGCCAAAGGCCGCTGCGACACGCACCGGATTGTTCCAACGCGCGCATCTCAGCGCCGAGGGGCTCGCGCTGTTCACCCGGCAACTGTCGGTCCTGCTGGCATCCCGTGTGCCGGTTGATCGCGCGCTCGATGTGATGATCGGATCGCGCACGGCATCGCAGGTCAATCGCGTGGCCGCCGATCTTCAGGGGCACCTGCGCGAGGGTCTGCCCCTTTCAGCTGCGATGGCGCGGCACGGCGGCAGTTTTCCCGAATACTACCGTGCCGCAATCGCTGCCGGGGAAAGCAGCGGGCATTTGACCGAAGTCTTGGATGTGCTGGCCGATTTCATCGAGGACCGGCTGACGCAGCGCGACAAGACGCTGACCTCGCTGATATATCCGCTGTTTGTAGGTGCTGTGTCTATCGCAGTGGCCAGCGTCCTGTTGGTCAGCGTTGTGCCCGAGTTGGTGGCGCTGTTTGAGCAAAGCGGACAGCAACTGCCCGCGATCACCCAAGTGACAATCGCGCTCAGCGATGCGGTCGCGTCGTATTGGCCCTGGATGGTGGGGGCGATTGGGGCGCTGGTCGTCGGGCTTGGGGCGCTGTTTCGGCGCCCGGGGCCGCGGCTGGTGCTGCACAGGGTCGCCCTGCGCATCCCCGTCTTTGGCCCATTGGCCCGGTCCAAGGCGGCGCTATTGTTCTTGCGAACACTGTCGCTGGTTCTGCGGGCCAAGGTGCCAATTGTGCAAGCCCTGCGCCACGCGCAGAACGCGGTCGACAACCTTTCGGTCAAGGCCGAGTTGGCCGGGGTTGCCAAGGTCGTTGAACAGGGAAAAACCGTCTCCGACGCCCTTGCCGATCGTCCGTCGCTGCCCGTGATCGCCCTGCAGATGATCGAAAACGGCGAAAGGTCCGGCGAGATCGCAAAAATGACCGAACGCGCCGCGAAAATGCAGGAACTGGACCTGTCAAACCGGACGCAGCGTGTGACGGCACTGCTGGAACCTGTGTTGCTGATGTTCGTCGGTGCGGTTGTGCTGGTGATTGTTCTTTCGGTACTTCTGCCCATCCTCGATTTGCAGACCAACGTCGCGCTCTGAGCGTCTCTGAATAGCCCGGTCGGGCAATGCCGGACTGTCCTGCGCTTGTGATGGCGCGACCAGACGCCGCCCTCGCTTTGCTTGTGCGGCAATCCCACTAGGTATCCTTCAACGCAGGGCGCGAGGCCTTGCCCAAAAGATGTGAAGGCGGCCCGAGATGAGACATCGGTTTGATCAATTGCCCCGTGCCACATGGATGGTTCTTCTCACCGGTCTTGCAACCGTAGTTTTGACTGCGACGGGAGCAATGGCGCATGTGCGGTGGTTCGTAGACGGCTCGACCACGGTGGAGACATTCGTGCCCTATCAGGTCACCGATATCGAGGTGCTGGCGTGGGTGACCATTTCGCTTATCCTGATTTCATCGTCGATTGCACTGGACATGCGACTGCCGACCATCCGGATCGTCGATAGCAAGACCAGACACGATTTTATCGAGATTTTGCGCGTGTTTACCGGCATGTCGATGCTGTTGACCGCATATGAGGGCGCCATTACAGCGCCGCATCTGGTGGCCTTTGGCACCTTTGGCAACGTGCTGTTGTTCCTGCAGGCGGCCATCGGCATCCTGCTGATTGCAAACCGTTTTGTGCGTCATGCGGCGATCCTGATGATTCTGTTGCATCAGGGATTGGCCATCAAATTTGGGCTTCTGGCGGCGTTTGAGTACCTGATCATGGTGGCCATCGCGGTGTTTTTGTTGATCAACAACCTGCCCACGGCCGAATTGCGCGAGAGGTTCAAACCCTATTCGGTGGACCTGCTCCGGATCCTGACGGGCGTTTCGCTGATCACGCTGGGCGCGTCGGAAAAGCTGTTTGGCGCGATCATGGCCGAGAGCTTTCTTGCGCAATATCGCTGGAACTTCATGCAGGCGCTGGGGTTCGAGTTCTTTACGGATCGGCTATTTGCGCTGTCGGCGGGTTTTATCGAAGTGGTTTTTGGCGTGATACTTGTCCTTGGTACGACCACACGGCTGAACATCCTTGCCTTTTCCATCGTCCTTTTTGCGTCGAACGTGCTGTTCCTGATCCAGGGCGAGAATGAGGCCGCGATGGTCGAGTTCATCGGCCATATGCCGGTCATCGGTGTGGCGCTCGTCCTGCTGCTTTTGGGCTCTGGTCAGCGGTTGAAAGTCACCAATTTCCTGCCGAACCAGCGCGTGAATACCGACGTCAAGACTGTGAGCGTGCCCAACGATGTCTAATATCTCGCTGCGTTTACCGTACCTGATTTACCTCAGCATCGGGTCGATCTTCTTGGGTGTCCTGATCGCGCCGCTTTTTCGTGACGTACCCGCGGGCGCGATGCCCGAAGTGCCGCTGGCCGCGGGCATGGCGCATGAACACAGCAGCATCGAGGTGCCTGCTAACGGTGCGCCGGGTCTGACGATGGTTGTGGAAAAGGATCCCACGGGCGGGTGGAACCTGACGCTCACCCCGGAAAATTTCACCTTCACCCCCGAAGCGGTGAACCAGGCAAACACGCCCAATACAGGGCACGCACATCTCTACGTGGGTGGTCAAAAACTGGCGCGGATTTACGGCGTTCATTTTCACATGCCTGACCTGCCACCGGGCCAGCACGAGCTGGTCGTGGCACTAAGCACAAATGATCATTCGTTTTACGTCGTCAACGGCGCGCGTATCGAGGCGCGGGCCATGATCATGCAAGGTGAGCCGCCGATTGGCGACGGGTGACCGGGCCGAAACTGAAAAAACGGAGAGACAGATGGACAAGCCGCTCCTGATCATTGGCGCGACGTCGGGCATTGGTAAACTGACCATGGAGGCGGCCATCGCGCGTGGTACGCCCGTGCGGGCCTTTGCCCGGTCGGCAGACAGCCTGCCCGAACAGGACCTGCTGGACCGGATGGCTGGTGATGCGCTCAAGGCCGAAGACATCGCGCGAGCGCTGGATGGCGTCGGCGCGGTGATCGTAGCACTCGGCATCCGCGAGCGTGTTTCCATGCTTTGGGAGGAGGAGCGGCTGTTTTCCGACAGCACGGCAATCCTGCTGGACGAAATGGCCAAGGCCGGGCTGAAGCGCCTGCTGGTTGTGACCGGTTTCGGCGCAGGGCGCAGCCGATCCGCAATGAGTGCGATTGAACGGCTTGGCCACGGCGCTGTGCTGGGCCGTGTTTACGCCGACAAGACCAGGCAAGAAGACCTGATCTTGGCCAGCGATACAGACTGGACCATTGCACGCCCCGTGATCCTGACCAACCGCCCTGCCTCGGGTCGCTACAAAGTGCTCGAAGACCGGGAAAAATGGCGCAACGGGCTGATCGCGCGGGCGGATGTGGCGGCCTACCTGCTCGACGCGGCCGAGCAGGGACTGCATATGCGGCAGGACGTTGTGCTGACGCGCTAGAATGCGGCCTGCGTGGCCCGACGGCTTTGCAGGAACACGATGCCCATTAGCAGGATCAGCGCGGGGATAAAGAACAGTTCCTTGGGTGCGCGGTCGTTTTCAACCTCGACCCGCGTGATCTGCACCGGGCTGTCGCCGTAAAAGTCATATTCGTTCCCGAGGCTTTCAAAGAACGGCGTGCCGGGGAAGGGTTCCTCCATCGCCAGCACGTCGCCATCGGGCAGCACCAGCAACCCTTGGGCATCCAGTGCGGCTTCGGCGTCACCGCTGACTGCAGGCAGGGTGATCGTTGTCGGGCGCGTGCGCCCGGTGTCGAAATCCGGACCTTCGACAACGATGCGCAGCTCTTTGCCATCCTCGACATCTGCCATCAGTTCCATCGCTGCAGGTCCGCTGGCCGCGCGGTACTTCTCGCTGACAAAGTCGAGGAACGCGTCGGGCCGGAACAGCATGAACGCGATGAACAGTAGCATGACTGTCTCCCACACCTTTGATTTGGCGATGAAGTAGCCTTGGGTCGCGGCCGCAAACAGCAACATCGCCAACAGGGATATGAAGAAGACGAGCACCGCCTTGGCCAGCCCCACGTCGATCAGCAATAGATCGGTGTTGAAGATGAAGAGGAACGGCAAAAGTGCAGTCCGGATGTCATAGGCAAAGCCCTGCACACCGGTCTGGATCGGATCGCCCCGACTGATGGCAGCGGCGGCATAGGCCGCAAGCCCCACAGGTGGCGTGTCATCGGCCAGAATGCCGAAGTAGAACACGAACAAGTGCACCGCGATCAGCGGAAAGATATAGCCCGCCTGCGCGCCCACACTGATAATCACAGGCGCCATGAGCGACGAGACCACGATGTAGTTTGCCGTCGTCGGAAGCCCCATGCCAAGGATCAGTGACATCACAGCCACAAGGATCAGCAGAATCCAGATGTTGCCGCCCGCGATCACCTCGACCACCTGACCGATGACCTGATGCGCGCCTGTCAGGCTGATGGTGCCGACGATGATGCCCGCGGCACCCGTGGCGACACCGATGCCGATCATGTTGCGGGCGCCGAGGATCAGACCATCGACAAAGTCGCGCCAGCCTTGGGTCGTGGCACCACCAAACCCCTGACCGCGGAACAGCGCCTTGAGCGGGCGGTGGGTCAGGGCGACGATGATCATGAAGATCGTGGCCCAGAACGCCGACAGCGACGGCGACAACCGGTCGAGGCTGTCGGTGCGCACCATCAGGTTCCACACGAGGATAAAGATCGGCAGCGCGAAATACGCGCCGCCGAGCAGGGTGGGCGTCAACCGCGGCGCTTCGAGATCGGCGTCGGGGTCATCCATTTCCACGTCTGGGTAGCGCGCGGCAAGGTAGACCAGCAGCAGGTAAAGAACTGCGACAATGGCAACGCCGCCATAGACGCTTTCAGTCATGAACCCGTCCAGCACGCTGCGCAGGCCGATCATCGCAAACGTGCACGCGCCGAGGAAAATGAAGCCCGACAGGAACAGGATCAGGATCAGCACTGGCCCGATGTGGCGGCCCGCCTTTTTCAGGCCCTGCATTTGCATCTTCAGCGCTTCGAGGTGCACGATATAGAGCAGCGCGATGTAGCTGATCACCGCGGGCAGGAACGCGTGTTTGACCACGTCGATGTAGGGAATGTTGACATATTCCACCATCAGGAACGCCGCCGCGCCCATGACCGGCGGGGTCAACTGACCGTTCGTGGACGATGCCACCTCGACCGCGCCTGCCTTTTCGGCGGGAAAGCCGATGCGTTTCATCAGCGGGATGGTGAAGGTGCCGGTGGTCACGGTGTTGGAGATCGACGAGCCCGAGATCATGCCGGTGAGCATCGAGGACAGCACCGACGCCTTGGCCGGGCCGCCGCGCAGCGCGCCCAGCAGGGCAACTGCGACCTTGATGAACCACGACCCGCCGCCCGCGCGATCCAGCAGGGCGCCGAACAGAACAAAGAGAAAGATCATCGTGGTGGACACGCCCAGGGCGACGCCAAAGACGCCCTCGGTCTGCATCCAGTAGTGCCCCAGCGCCTTGGACAGGGACGCGCCGCCATAGTTGGTGATGTTGCGCGCCCATTCAGAATAGCCGCCAAAGAAAGCGAAGGCCACGAATGCGCCCGCGATAATCACCAGCGGCAGGCCGAGGGATCGGTAAACAGCCGTAAAGAGCACGATCATCCCGATGGATGACATGGTGATGTCCGTCGGGCTCCATAATCCAGGCCGGTCGGCGATTTCGAACCGGAAAACAACAAGATAGAGGCAAGACGCGACCCCGAGGATCAGCAAAACCCAGTCATAGACCGGAATGCGGTCGCGCGGGCTGCTCTTGAACATCGGAAAGGCGAGGGTCGCCAACATGATCGCAAAGGCTAGGTGCACAAACCGCGCCTGCGCCACGATATTGGCAAAGATGCTGACCCCGGTGGCCTGCGCCACGATACCGGGCACCTTGGAGGCGATGTAGAGCTGAAACACCGACCATGCGATACAGGTGCCGATGATCAGCTTGGCCTGCCACGCGGCGGCAGGCGCGCGGGCACCGGTATCAGCTTCGGCGACAAGATCGTCGGCGGTGGTCTCTTGTGTCATCGGGGTCCCTCGGCGTTTTGGTTAACGCTGCGCGGAAGGGCGGAGTGAGGCAAGGGAAAAATCGCTGCTCGCAGGACGCAGGACGGCTTGCGTTGCTTTGTCAGGCAGGCTGGGGAATGGTGCGGCGACGCAGATGAAAGACGATACGATGATCCAGGACCCTGCCTTTTCCGCGCCGGGCCGCTTTTGGCGCGGTAACCTGCACACCCATTCCACGCGGTCCGACGGCGTGGTCGAACCGGAGGAGGTGTGTCGGCGGTACAAGGCGCAAGGCTATGATTTCATTGCACTGACCGATCATTTCATGGGCGAGTTCGGCTACCCGATCGTGGACACCGTGCCTTACCGGGATGAGGCGTTTACCACCATTTTGGGGGCCGAGTTGCATTCTGGCGCAATGGAGAATGGCGAGCTGTGGCATATCCTGGCCGTCGGGCTGCCGCCGGATTTCGCGCCGTCTCACACGCCTGAACGCAAACCCGTACCGGGGCAAGAGAGCGGGCCGGAGATCGCGCAACGGGCGCGGGACGCGGGGGCCTATGTCGCGGTGGCGCATCCGGAATGGAGCGGGATGAGTCTTGCGGATGCAAGGTCGATCACCGCGGCCCATGCGATCGAGATTTACAATCACGGGTGCCACGTGGCCGCGGACCGGGCGCACGGCTTCTGGCACCTCGATCGGTTGCTGGAAGAGGGGCGGCGCCTGACGCTATGTGCCACCGACGACGCGCATTTCTACGAACCGGATCACTTTGGCGGCTGGACGATGGTCAAGGCGACGGAAAACACGCCCGAAGCCCTGCTTTACAGTCTGAAAAACAGACTGAGCTACGCCACCACGGGCCCCGCGATCCACAATGTCGTGTGGGAAGATGACACCGTCACAGTCGAATGCAGCGCCGCGGTGACCATCATGGCGCAGGGTCATGGGTCGGCAGCGGTGGGACATCACGGCGAAAGCATGACCTGCGCCACCGTTGCCCTGGGCCGCGTGGCAGAGAGCCCCTGGCGCAGGGTCACAGTGGTCGATGCCGGTGGCAAGCGCGCGTGGTCAAATCCTGTTTGGATGCCCTAGCGGCGTTCTTCAAAGCTCTTTTCGATGAAGGTCGGCGTGTGATCGCCGAGGCCCACGACAGTGTTCGGTCCGCCATCATCCCGCCCGCGTCCACGCCCGCGACCACCGCGATTGCGGGACCGGGGTTCCGGCGTTGCCTCTTCCGCGGGCTTTGCCGCGTCATCGGCCTTTTGCTGTGGCTTTTCAGACTTTGACTTGCGGTCCTTCTTGGCCGGTTTGGTATCGCCTTCGGCGTCGTACTTGGGCGCGGATTTCACCGGGCTTTCGAGGCGCGGGATCTCCTTCTGGATCAGCTTTTCGACGGCATCAAACTGCTTTTCGTCGCGTGGGATGCAAATGCTGATCGCTTTGCCCTCGCGTCCCGCGCGGCCCGTACGTCCGATGCGGTGCACGTAATCCTCGGGATGGCCGGGGATGTCGAAGTTGAACACATGGCTGACCGATGGCACGTCAAGGCCCCGTGCGGCGACGTCAGAGGCCACGAGAATACGCAACTCGCCATTGCGGAACTGGTCCAACGTGCGCGTGCGCTGCGACTGGTCCAGATCGCCATGGATCGGGGCGGCGTCATATTTGTATTTTTTCAGCGATTTGGCGACGATATCCACATCCGTCTTGCGGTTGCAGAAGATGATCGCGTTGGTCAACGCCTCGCCTTCACCGTCGATCAGCGACCGCAGCACCTTGCGCTTTTCCGAGGCTTCTCGGTCGCGGCGCGACCCTTTGAACATCACCACACCCTGTTCGATCGTCTCGGACGCGGTCGCTTGGCGCGCCACCTCGATCCGGGCGGGGTTCGACAGGAATGTGTTGGTGATCCGTTCAATCTCGGGTGCCATGGTCGCCGAGAAAAAGAGGGTCTGACGGGTAAAGGGCGTTAGGCCAAAGATGCGTTCGATGTCCGGGATGAACCCCATGTCGAGCATGCGGTCGGCTTCATCGACTACCATAACCTTTACGTCTGACAGGATGAGCTTGCCGCGTTCAAAGTGATCGAGCAAACGTCCAGGCGTGGCGATCAGCACATCGACACCCTTGTCGATGGCGGCGTCTTGTTCCTTAAAACTCACCCCGCCGATCAGTAACGCCTTGGTCAGTTTGACGTGTTTGGAATAGGTGTCGAAGTTTTCTGCAACCTGCGCGGCAAGTTCGCGAGTCGGACACAGCACGAGGCTGCGCGGCATCCGTGCGCGGGCGCGGCCACGGGCCAGTGCCGTGATCATCGGCAGTGTAAAGCTGGCGGTTTTGCCGGTGCCTGTCTGCGCGATGCCCAGAACGTCGCGTCCTGCCAGAGCTTCGGGGATAGCGCCCGCTTGGATGGGCGTAGGGGTGTCGTAACCGGCCTCGTCGATGGCCTTGAGAACTTTGGGATTGAGATCCAGATCGCTGAATTTTGTCATGTACGTCCGTGGGTCGCGGACGCAACTTTGGCCCGCCGTGTCAAAATGTGCTGGCCCGGCTGGCCCTTGGGGTCAACATCTGCCCCAACACTGCGCGCGCTGATAGCAGGTGCGCGGTCGCCCGTCAAACTGGTGAAGAGGCGGGAAAATGTCGCGCCAACGGTGTGTCGGTGTCGAGCGTGATCAGCCGCAGCAAGTCTTGGTCCCGGAGCCTGCCGCGCAGGTCGGGGCTGTCGCCGATGACCTCATCGTAGAAGGCGCGCAATCCGTCCTCGCCCTCGTCGGCATATATGCCTGACAGCAGGTCGTGCATGCGAACACCGTCATGCGAGGCCGGTTTGATATCCGGTCGATAAGAGCCCCGCTGCAGCCGAAATTCAAAGGCAGTGCGCCATGCATCCCAGGACGCCGCGTGAATATGGGCGAGTGTGCAGTCCTGAATCTCGATGCCGCCCGTGAGCATCTCGCCGCGTTGGAACGCGTTGTGAATGCGCAGTTCAATATCGGGCAGGCCAGTGCGTACAAGAATCTTGCCCGCCACGTGGCTCATGAACCCGCCGCGCAGGTGTGCGCCGAACGTTGGATAGAGCGCTTTGACGCGCTGTTGCCGGTTCGGCCCCGGCGGGATGAATGTCTTGAACGCGGTGCCATCGCCGCCGCCAAGCGCTTCCATCGGGCGGCAGCGCAGATATGCGGCCGCCTCGGGCACATCGGACAGCAGATCGGCCAGCGGGCGCTCTGGGACAAGGAATTCGTCCACATCCATGTGGATCAGCCAATCGACATCGTTGCTTTTGCTATAGGCATGGGTCGCGTTCAGGGTTTGGCGCGCCTGATGCTTGTGCGGTCGCGGGCCACCTTGCTTGCGCCAGAAAGCATCATCGCAAAGGCGCACGCGGACCTTTGGGTGCGCCTTGAGCGCCTCCAGCGCCGCCTCGTTGCTGTCATCGAGATAGATGTGCAGCCGGTGCGCGCCAAGCTCCAGATGGTAGGCGGCAAAGCGCAAGATCTGGTCTGTCGGCGCCAGGATCGTGGACGCGATGCCCCAAGTCGTCACGTGTGCCTACCCAAATCTCCGAAATGACGCGCAACCTTGGCCTCAAGGTCAAGCGTTTCGGTGCGCAGTTTTTCATGCGCGCGCAAAAGATCAAGCCGTTCCGGCGTGGGCGCATTCAATTCGTCATAAAACGCCCGCAGCGCGTCCTCGCCCTCGGCCATCAACATGCGGATGAGGTGCCCCATCTTGTTCGGCTTGCCCTGCCGGTCGTGATAGCTGCCCTTGTCGAGCCTGTACGCGATATGGCGGCGAAAGGTGTCGTAGTCGGGCGCGTGCGCGTGGCCCAGTTCGAGCCCCGGCATCTCGACTCCGGTGTCCAACTTGTCACCCTGATAACGCAGCGCGTGAATGCCCAGTTTCACGCCGTCAAGCCCAGTGCGGGCGATGCACTTGGGCGACTCTGTGCCAATGAACCCGCCGGGGGCGTATTCGCCGAATTCGGGAAAGATGATCCGGCGCAGCGGTTTCTTGGTGAACCGTTTGAAATGGTGCGGATCGCCAGTGCAGGCCATCATCTCGACGGGCGACACTTCTATGTGGGTCGCCTCTGAAGGTGCGGCGGCAAGAAGTTCGGGGATCGGTGCAGGGGGCAACAGGTATTCATCGACATCCACATGCGCCAGCCAGTGCAGCCGCGTGGCGCGATAGACCCGCGACGCATTGAACAGCTGGCGCATCTGGTGTGTGGCCGTCGTCCGGTCGGGCCGCCCGTCCCAATAGGCCGCATCGCACTGCACAAACTGCACCCGCTTGTGCGCAAGCGTTTGGGCGATCTGGGCATCCGGCACATCCAGATGCACCAAGATCCTGTGCGCGCCCAGATCGAGGTGATGGGCGAGAAAGCGGGCGATCTGGTCTACCGGTGCCTTGACCGTCGACACGATGCCCCAGCGCAGCTTGGCCGGGTCCGTTTCGACGGGCTGTGGCACCGTGGGGGTCAGACCATCATCTCCTTGGTCGCGCTGAGGGTGACATCCGGATAGTCGCGGCCCACGCGGTCGATGTCCCATTGCAGGCGGGTCAGATACACGATGTCGCCGTCATGATCGTGGCTGATGTGCTGTTTGTTGGCGTTGGCAAAGGCTTCGACTGCTGCCTTGTCCCCGCTGACCCAGCGGGCCGAGGTGAACTGCGACGCTTCAAAACGGACGGGCAGGCCGTATTCCAGCTCGATCCGGCTGGCGAGCACCTCGAACTGCAATTGGCCCACTACACCCACGATGAATCCCGACCCGATGGAGGGTTTGAACACCTTTGCGGCGCCTTCCTCGGCGAATTGCATCAGGGCTTTTTCCAGGTGTTTCGCCTTGAGCGGGTCACCAGCGCGGACGCCTTGCAACAGCTCCGGCGCAAAGGACGGAATCCCGGTGACGCGCAACGCTTCGCCCTCGGTCAATGTATCCCCGATCCGCAGCTGTCCGTGGTTGGGGATGCCGATGATGTCACCGGCCCACGCCTCTTCGGCCAGTTCGCGGTCGGATGCGAGGAACATCACCGGGTTGCTGATCGCCATCGGTTTCTTGGACCGCACATGGGTCAGCTTCATACCACGTTTGAAATGGCCCGACGCCATGCGCACAAACGCGACGCGGTCGCGGTGCTTGGGGTCCATGTTGGCCTGCACCTTGAACACAAAGCCCGCGACCTTCTTTTCCTCGGGCAGGATCTGGCGCGGTTCGGCGGTCTGGATCTGGGGCTGCGGGCCAAAGGCGGCGATACCCTCCATCAGTTCCTTGACCCCGAACGAGTTGATGGCCGATCCGAACCAGATCGGGGTCAGCGTGCCGTCCAGCAGCGCTTGGGGGTCGAGCGGCGGCAACAGCTCGCGCGCCATTTCGACCTCTTCCAGCAGCTTTTCCAGCAGATGTGCAGGCACGTGTTCGGCCAGTTTCGGGTCGTCCAGCCCTTCGATCTCGATGCTTTCGGCCACCTTGTTGCGGTCGACCCGGTCCATCAATTCGAGCCGGTCGCGCAGGATGTCATAACAGCCGATGAAATCGCGCCCCATACCGATTGGCCACGAGGCCGGGGTGACGTCGATGGCGAGGTTTTCCTGAATCTCGTCGATGATCTCGAACGTGTCGCGGCTTTCGCGGTCCATCTTGTTGCAGAACGTCAGGATGGGCAGGTCGCGCAGGCGGCACACTTCGAACAGCTTTTGCGTCTGGCTTTCCACGCCCTTGGCCCCGTCGATCACCATGATAGCGGCATCCACGGCGGTGAGCGTACGATAGGTGTCCTCGGAGAAATCGCTGTGACCGGGTGTATCGACAAGGTTGAAGCGGAAATTGCCGCCTTTGCCGTCGAAATCGAACGACATGGCCGAGGCCGACACCGAAATCCCGCGGTCTTTCTCCATCGCCATGAAATCCGACCGCGTGCGCCGCGCTTCGCCCTTGGCGCGGACCTGACCCGCCATTTGGATCGCCCCGCCAAAGAGCAGAAATTTTTCCGTTAGCGTCGTCTTGCCTGCATCCGGGTGCGAGATGATCGCAAAGGTGCGGCGGCGCGCAATCTCGGGCGGCAGATCGGGGCGGTTCGGTGTCGTATCCAACATGGGGCGCATATAGCGGTCTATGCGCGGGGGCGGCAAGCAGATGTGGTGCGCGCCACTACTGACAAAAACTGTCATCACCGGCGGCTAGGGTACCCCCAGTCAGACAAACACGAGGAAAGGACAGTCAGATGAGCTTGATGGATGTTGCAAACGCGCTGGTGGATGGATGCCGCAACGGCAAGGAGACCGCGAACCTCGAGGTGCTTTACGCCCCTGACGCGGTATCGGTCGAGGCGATGGATCACGGCGAAGGCCGCGAGGCCGTGGGTATGGACGCTCTGCGCGGCAAGCACGCATGGTGGGACGCCAATTTCGAAGTCTTGAGCGGTGATATTTCGGATCCGTTCCCGCATGGTGATGACCGGTTCGCAGTGATCTTCGAACTGCGCACGCGCCACAAGCAAAGCGGCGAGGAAAGCGACATGAAGGAGGTCGCGGTTTATCACGTGGCCGACGGCAAGATCGTGCGCGAAGAGTTCTTTTACGGCGAATAACGCCCTCAATTGGCAAAACCGGGAACGCCCCTATGATGGGGGCGTTCTTTTGTTTCGGGGGAGGGGCATGGACACACGGCAAATCGGCGACATGATCGCCGACCACATGCGCACGGGTCGCGAATTGCAACTTTTGGACCTGCTTTATGCGCCCGATGCGGTATCGGTTGAACGGCTTGATTTCGGCAAGGGCACGGAATTCCACGGCATTGACGCGATCCGCGACAAGAAGCTGTACATGATGCAGCACTTTCCGCTGGTGGGGTTGACCGTGCATGGGCCCTACCTGCACGGCGAGGACCGATTCATTATGGTCTATTTTGCCAATGTGAATGACAGTCTGACCAGCCAGAACGAGGCGCTGTCAGTTGCGGGCCACTACACCGTCGCGGGGGGCAAGATCGTGCGCGAAGAGTTTTTCATGTAAAACGGCGTCGCGCGGATTTGGCTACCGGGCCGAGGCACGGCGCAGCACTTCGGCCACATCGGGGCGGTCCAGCAGCGCTTCGGTCACGTCCAGTTCGGTCATGCCAGACCCCGTGTGACGGCTCAGCAGCGCGCGCACCTCATCAGGGACGACGGGCTGCGTGCGCGTGTCGATCAGCATCGATTCCGCTGCAATTCCTTCGGCATAGATGATCTGGTGGCTGTCAAAGAGCAGTTCGAAATAGTCGACAAACCCGCCGTCCTGCACCGTCACCGTATCACCGTTGACCAGATGACGCGCCTTGATCAGCAGTTCTGACCGGCCCGCGCCCAGCTTGTCCGAGCGTTGGTAGATGAACAACCGGTGATCACCAGAGACCAGCAGGTCACGATCATTGTTTAGTGTACCGGCAGCGATCCGGATGGGGGCAAAGTCGCCCGTGGCGCGTACCGTGGATTGGCCAATCCAGCGCACCTCTTGAACGCCGTCATAGCGGGTCAGAACCCGGTCGCCGATTTTCAGATCTTCGATCGGCGTCTGCGCGCCCGACGCCATTGTGATGTGTGTGCCACGCGTAAACCGTGCGCACGCGAGATGCGCGAATTTCGCGGCGGCACCGTCGACATCAATCCCCACCAGCGCGTAGGGCGTGCGCGCCAGCAGCTGCGCCAGGGGCAGCAGATACACCTGATCCACGTGCCCAGCGGCATCCACCTGCACCAGCACCAGCGCATCAATCACAACGCCATCGTGTGGCATCAGCGTAATCGCGCAGTCGAGGTGTATTTCGGATCCAGGTGTGCCGACAGCGCTGTTGTCCGCAACCGACATCGCCCCCGATGCACCGATCTGAATGGTCAGGCGGTGCGGTGCGGCGGCATGGGCGAGCGTATAGACGTCGTCCAGCATCAGATCCTCACCAAAACCCAGCGTATCGCCAAGGTTGGCGCCATCCGACACCAAAAATGCATCGCCCGGAAAAACCGGCAAGCTTTGACTGGGGCCTGTGGCGGGATCGGTCATGGTCTGCTTCTTGCTGTGCTTGAGCTTTCCGTAAATAGGAAATGTGTCACCGTTCGGTCAACGGTCCGGCGATTTGCTGGCGCTTTTACTGGCCTCCGGCGCGCGCGCAGGCTAGGTGTCGCGCGAAAGCACTGCACAAAAAAGGGGAGCGGCCATGGATCTGGGAATTGCAGGAAAACGGGCGGTTGTGTGCGCGTCATCCAAAGGGTTGGGTCTGGGGTGTGCCGAGGCGCTGGCGGCCGCAGGTGTGCACCTCGTTATGAACGCGCGCGGCACGGAGGCATTGGAAGCCTCCGCCGATGCCATTCGCAGCGCGCACGGGGTCGAGGTAACAACCGTCGCGACCGACGTGACCACCGCCGAAGGGCAGGCGCAACTGGTCGAAGCGGCAGGCGACGCCAACATTCTTGTCAATAATGCAGGCGGCCCGCCGCCCGGCATGTGGACGGACTGGGATCGCGACGATTTCATCGCCGCACTCGACGCCAACATGCTGGCCCCCATTGCGCTGATCAAGGCGTTGGTGCCCGGCATGATGGACCGCGGCTGGGGCCGTGTGGTGAACATCACCTCGCAATCGGTCAAGGCGCCGATCCCGGTGCTGGGCCTTTCGAACGCGGCACGGACCGGCCTGACGGGTTACGTCGCAGGCACCTCGCGGCAGGTCGCAGGCAGCGGCGTGACGATCAACAACCTGTTGCCCGGCATCCATGCCACGGACCGCGCCGACGCGTTGGATGGGGCTGTGGTCAAGGCGCAAGGCATCACGCTGGACGAGGCGCGCACGCAACGCGCAGCCACGATCCCCGCAGGCCGCTACGGCACGCGCGAAGAATTTGGCGCCGCCTGCGCGTTCCTGTGTTCACGGCATGCGGGCTTTATCGTCGGGCAAAACTTGCTGCTTGATGGCGGTGCGACGGTGGCCACGATCTAGTGGCCAAAGCACCTGCCAATTTTTCGCTGAAGGATCAGCTGTTCAACGCGGACACGCTTGGACAGCTGGGCCGTGAATACGCCAGCGCGCTGACCGGTTTCGATGCCGATGCCTTTGCCGCTCAGGCGCTATCTGGCGTCGAGGACCGGACGCTTTTGGCGTGCCTTGACTGGTTCGCCGACTGTCTTGAACCGCATCTGGCGTGTGACTTCCCAACCATGGCGGATCAGTTAGAGGCCGCGATGCCGCCGCCGCTGGACCCGTCGCTGTGCGATGATGACTTTGGGCAATTCATCCACGCGGTGCCCGGCGTGCTGGCCGTGCGCCACGGGTTGCATGACCACCGGGACCGGGCGCTGGACCTGCTGTATGCGGCCACGCAGCGCTTTTCGATGGAATTTTACATCCGCCCCTTCCTCGACCGATGGCCGGACAGCACGTGGGCGCGGCTCGAGTACTGGGCCGAAGATGGCAATTACCACGTCCGTCGTCTGGTGAGCGAGGGAACGCGACCCAAACTGCCCTGGGCGGGCCGGATCGAACTGGCGGCGGGGGCAGCGATGCCGCTGCTCGATCGGCTACACGCGGATCAGACCCGATATGTGACCCGGTCGGTTGCCAATCACCTCAACGACATCGCCAAAACCGATCCGCGCCGCGTGCTGGACGCATTGGACCGGTGGGGCGCTGCTGGCACACAAACGGCCAAGGAACTGGACTGGATAGCGCGGCAAAGCCTGCGCACGCTGATCAAGGACGGCCATCCGGGGGCGTTGGCGCAGCTGGGCTACAAAGCCGACGCACCGGTGGACGCGGAGGTGTCGCTGCACGCTGCGCAGGTGCAGATCGGCACGGCGCTGGATTTCGATGTGACGCTGACAGCCGCAGCACGCACACCGGTGGTCATCGACTATCGCATCCGCTTTGCCCGGCCCGGCGGGCGCGGCGGCGAAAAGGTCTACAAGCTGAAGACGGCAACGCTCGCGCCGGGCAAGCCGCTGACCGTGCGCAAGTGCCACAAACTGAAAGCAGCAGCGACCACGTTCGAATTGCACCCCGGCGCACACGCGCTGATCCTGCAGGTGAATGGCACGGACCGGGCGGAGATCCCGTTCGAGCTGTTGCCGCCCTCGCTTGCAGGGGCAGGGCGCGGCTGATACGTGCCTGAGTAAAGTTCTAAGGTATCGGGGCGGATGGCAGCGACGCGGCTGGAGATGAACGGGTTGACCCGCAGCTTTGGCGGGCGTCGGGTGGTGGACGACCTGTCGCTCAGCATCGAGGCGGGGCAGGTGACCTGCCTTCTGGGGCCATCGGGCTGCGGAAAATCCACGACCCTGCGCATGGTGGCCGGCGTCGAGACGCCGGACGCAGGCACAATCCACGTTGATGGCACGCTGATCTGCGACGGACCGCAGGGCCTGCCGCCGGAAGAACGCGGCGTCGGCCTGATGTTTCAGGATTTCGCCCTGTTCCCACACCTGAGCGTCGCGGACAATGTCGCCTATGGCCTCAAGGGCGCGCGCGCTGAAAAGAAGGCGCGGGTGGGCCAGATGCTGGAGCGCGTGCGCATGGCGCGCTTTGCCAGCGCCTTTCCGCATCAGTTATCGGGCGGCGAACAGCAGCGGATCGCACTGGCACGCGCCCTGGCGCCGCGGCCGCGCGTCATGCTGATGGACGAGCCGTTTTCCGGCCTCGACAACCGCCTGCGCGATGGCATCCGGGACGAGACGCTGGAACTGCTCAAATCCGAAGACACGGCTGTTCTATTGGTCACGCACGAACCCGAAGAGGCGATGCGCATGGCCGACGAGATCGCGCTGATGCGTGACGGCAAGATCATCCAGCATGGCGCGCCGTACAATGTCTATACCCGGCCCGTGGATCAGCAGTCGATGGGCTTTTTCAGCGAGATCAACCGGTTGCACGCCGTTGTTCAGGGCGCTTTGGCAGACACCCCACTGGGCAAATTCCTCGCGCCGGGTGTGCCGGATGGCACGTCGGTGGAGATCGCCTTTCGCCCGCAGCACGTGCGCATCGACTTTGACCGTTCCGGTCAAGGGCCTGCACCCACGGAACACGAAGGCGAAGCCGCCCGGGCCGAGGTGCTGCGCGCCCGGTTTCTGGGGCATGAAAGCCTGATTGTGTTTCGGCTTGGCGACGGCGGATCCGAGGTGCGCGCCACCGTTCCGGGCGTGTTCCTGCCATCGGCAGGTCGGATCATGTGGCTGCGGGTGCCCCGCGATCGCTGTTTCGTGTTTGCTTGACTGAACTGTTGTCAAAATGCGCGCCTGCGGCGCACGACATTTTTTGTTTTGACGGCTTCAAGCTCACCAAGACAAAGATCTGTGTCGCGCACCGCCATCGCCAGATCTCGGACGTGACACCGCCGCCCGCCTTAGCTAAGGAAAATAGCCGTATCCCCATGCATGGGGCCCCTCGGCGATTTTCCTTGGCAAAGCCGCGCGCCGCCGTCCCTTGGAGATCAGGCGATGGCGGCTCCGAGACAAAGGTCATCTGCCGGGCGCGTAGTCGCTGAGCCGCTTGCCCGGTTCGTCGACGAACATTTCCGGCAAGGCTTCGGCGCGGGTGATTAGGTCGACGCGGAAGACGCGGAACGCCCCGCGCAACTCGCACCACGTGGTCAGCGTCCAGACCCGCCCCCAGTATTCCAGATGCAGTGGGCGGACCGTGCGGGTGGTGTTTTGGTCTGCATCTGAGTGGTAAGTCAGGCGCAGTTTTTGCCGCGCGCGGATGGCTGCGCGCAGAGTGCTCATGTGCGATGCACCTCGGGCGGCGTCGGCGAAGGGATAGGTGGCAAATTTCCAGTGCTCGGCGTCCGCTATTCCGCGTTCCGGCAGCACGGCGTCAAGTTTGGCCGCAAAGCTGAGAGCGGCCAATTTCAGCGTGTCGTCCGTCGCTTCGCTGACAATGGCGAGGCCGAGGTTGAGCGCCTCAAGCTCGTCCGGGGTCAGAGTGAGGGGCGGCAGGCTGATATCGTCGGTGATCCGGTACCCTTCACCCGGAGTCCCGACAACCGGCACGCCCGAGGTCTGAAGCGTGTCCATGTCGCGGTATATCGTGCGCTCGGACACGTCCAGCGCGCGCGCCAGATCAGCGGCGCGGTGCAGGGCCCCATCGCGCAAGAGGCGGGTCAGGGCGAAAAGACGGTCGGTGCGAGCCATTCCTGACAATAACCTGTCAGTAGCGTCCGGGCGAGGCGAATTTTGTACAAAACACCCCCCGTTTTCATCAAAACCCGCGGCCGCGGCTCTGGCTTTGGCATCGCCTCGCAGGGCATATCAGCCATGACATCTGAAATGGGAGAGAACCATGGGACTTGGAAATATCGGCCTTCCCGGCATTCTGCTGATCGCTGTTGTGGTGCTTGTGCTGTTTGGGCGCGGCAAGATCGCGGGCCTGATGGGCGAAGTGGGCAAGGGCATCACCAGCTTCAAGAAGGGCATCAACGAAGGCAAGGAAGAGCTGGAAGCCGCCGCTGCCGAAGAGGCCAAGGACATCACGCCCGAGAAAGACAAGGATAAGGTCTGATCCATGTTTGATCTCGGTCTGCCCGAGTTGCTGGTCATCGGGATCGTGGCGCTGATTGTGATCGGCCCCAAGGATCTGCCGGTGATGTTCCGCAATGTTGGCCGCTTTGTCGGCAAGGCCAAAGGCATGGCGCGCGAGTTTTCCACCGCCATGAACCAAGCGGCGGAGGAGTCGGGCGTAAAGGACCTGCAAAAGACGCTGAAGACAGCGACCAATCCTGTCGGCAGCGCGATGGACGGGGTCAAGGACGCCGCAAAGGAATTCACGTCGGCGTTGGATGATGTGGATCCGGACAGCGAGACCGGCAAGCTTGCAGCCAAGAAGGCCGAGGAGCGGCAACAATTGTCGCGCAAGATCGAGGCGGCCACCGCCCGCAAGGAAGCCGACAAGGCCCGCAAGGAGGCCGAGGCCGCCATCGCGCGGGCCGAGGCGCTTGAGGCCGAGATGGCCGACACCGCGAAAGACAAGACATGAGCCAATCGGACGAGATTGACGACAGCGCCGCCCCGCTGATCGAGCATCTGGCGGAATTGCGCACCCGGCTGATCCGGTCGGTGGTGGCGTTCATTATTGCGATCACGGTGTTCTTTATCCCTGTGCAGGGCGAATTCATCGCCGTGCACGTGCTGAATTTCCTGTTGAACCCCATCGTGGACACGCTGCGCGAGCTGGGCGATCCGTCGCCGACGCTGCAATACACCAGCCCGCAGGAATACCTGTTCACGCTGTTCCGCATCTCGATGGTGTTCGGCTTTGCGCTGGCCTTTCCTGTGATCGGGTTCCAGATGTGGCGGTTCGTGGCACCTGGCCTCTACCGTCAGGAAAAGAACGCGTTTCTGCCGTTCCTGATCGCGTCGCCGGTGATGTTTCTGCTGGGCGCAAGCTTTGCCCAGTTCGTCGTGACCCCGCTGGCCATGGCGTTTTTCCTGGGCTTTGCCGATGTGTCATCGGTGCTGGCGATTGTGTTCGGATCAAGCGACACGCTGCCCGAGGGCGCCGCGATTGTCGAAGAGGCGACCAGTGATGCGCCCACCATCACGTTCTTTGGCAAGGTCAATGAAAGCCTTGATATCACGCTGAAATTCATCATGGCCTTTGGCCTGTGCTTCCAGTTGCCCGTGCTGCTGACCCTGATGGGCAAGGCGGGGCTGGTTAGCACCGAAGGGCTGCGCAATGTGCGCAAATACGCCATGGTCGGCATTCTGGTGCTGGCAGCACTTGTGACCCCGCCCGATGTGGTCACGCAGCTGATCCTGTTCACGGTGGTTTACGGGCTTTACGAGGTGTCGATCTTCCTCGTGGCGCGCGTCGAAAAGAAACGGATTGCCGCGCTCAAGGCCGAAGGGCTGTGGGATGAGGAAGACGATCTGGGTGATCTTCCGGAAGAAGACGCCAAGCCATGATCAACGACCCCATGGAGCGCATCGCAGAGGCGCTGGAACGGATGGCGCCCGCGCCGCTGGATGCGCCCGACTTTGACAATGCCAGCGCCTTTGTCTGGCAAACCGGGCCGGACAGGTTGGAACCGGTGCATCAGGTCAGCCGCATCCCGCTTGACCTGCTCTTGGGCGTGGATCGGTCGCGGGACACACTGCTGGCCAACACGGCGCAATTTGCCCGCGGGCTGCCTGCGAACAACGCGCTGTTATGGGGTGCGCGCGGGATGGGAAAATCCAGCCTTGTCAAGGCGATCCACGGCGCGCTTGAGGCAGAGCATGAGGCGCTGAAGATCGTCGAATTGCACCGTGAGGATCTGCCGTCGGTGGGTCGGCTTTTGAACCTGCTGCGTTCCGCGCCGGACAAGCGGTTCGTGCTGTTCTGCGATGATCTGAGCTTTAGCCACGATGACCAGCATTACAAATCGCTCAAGGCGGTGCTGGATGGCGGGATCGAGGGACGGCCCGACAACGTGATCCTTTATGCCACGTCGAACCGGCGCCACCTTATGCCGCGCGACATGATCGTTCATTTTCGATCATGTCGC
>JBCBCR010000023.1:0-27676 GCA_038530495.1 Pseudomonadota bacterium
CCGTGTTTTGCAGGTGATGAATGTGTACATGCCCTCTTGTCACGGGGCGTGCCGGGTTTGCCCATGGGATCATGAAGGACGACAAGCCCATCCGCGCTGGCCGATCCGCGCGCAAAGCCGCGCGGGCCCGGGGCCCGCAAGAGAACCCAGCTCCTCCGGGGCAGTGTGGCGGGCGCTATGCGCCGTTGGACGTGTCCGAGATCGAAACGATCTATGACGCCGCGTTGCGCCTGCTGGAAACGCTGGGCATGGGCGAGGTGCCTGACCGGTTGCGAGAGGTACTGCTGGCCGCAGGGGCGCGGGACGTCACGGGTCGGCGCGTCGCCCTGCCCCGCGCGCTGGTAGAAGAGGCAATAGACGCCACGCCAAAGCGCTTCACCCTGCACGGCCGCGACCCGGCACGCAGCATCACCGTGGGCGGTGATGCGGTGCATTTCGGCACCGGTGGGGCCGCGGTCCAAACGCTCGACCGCGATACCCGGCGATACCGCGCCGCAACGCTGGCCGATCTGCATGACTTGACGCGCCTGCAGGACCGGTTGGACAACGTCAGCTGGTTCACCCGCTGCTGTATCGCAACAGACATGCCCGACCCTTGGAGCCTTGATGCGAACACGGCCTACGCCCTCTTGCGGAACACGACGAAACCGGTGGCGACGGCGTTTTCCGAAGCCGAGCATGTGCCGCGACTGGTAGAAATGTTCGACATCGCGGCGGGTGGCCCCGGCGCCTTTGCCGCGCGCCCATTCGTCAAGGTGCATATCAGCCCGGTGATCTCACCCATGCGCTTTGGCGCGGACGCAGTGGACACGACCTTTGCCTGCATCGCGGCGAACATGCCGCTGAGCTGCATTACGGCGGCCCAAGCCGGGGCGACGGCGCCCGCAACGCTCGCGGGGTTCCTCGCTCAATCGCTGGCCGAGACGCTGGCGAGCCTTGTCATGGTGCACAGCATCAGGCCCGGACACCCTATGGTGTTTTCCAACTGGCCATTGGTCATCGACCTGCGCACGGGTGCGTTTTCCGGCGGCGGCGGCGAAACCGCCCTGCTGAACGCCGCGTCGGCGCAGATCATCAACCATCTGGGATTGGTGTCGGGCGTGGCCGCGTCGATGACCGATTCCAAACTGCTCGACGCGCAATACGGCGTGGAAAAGGGGATGACATCGCTGGCGGCAGCACTGGCGGGCGGCAACCTCATCTATGAAAGCGCGGGCATGATGGCAGCGCTGTTGGGTGTGAGTTTCGAAGGCTTTGTCATCGACAACGACATGCACGCCGCCACCTACCGCATCCTGCGGGGGATAGAGGTGACGAACACGGCGCTGGATGTGGGCGCAATGGCGGAAACGATCCTCGGCGAGGGTCATTTCCTTGGCAGTGCAGAGACGATTGCAGCGATGGAGCGCGACTATGTCTATCCCACGCTCGCGGATCGGGACGCGCCCGAGGCGTGGGAAACCACCGGCGCGCAGGAGGTCTGGGATCGGGCGCGGGCGCGGGTAGACGAGATTCTGGGGGCACATCATCCCGAATATCTGTCACCGGAGCAGGATGCGGAGATCAGGCGGCGGTTTGGTGTTGTGGTATGAGGTGGTTAGCCCCTCGCAGGCACTCGGGGGACCCAACTCTTTTAAAACGTCCACTGGACGCTTCAATTACTCAGAAACCAGAGCTGAATGGTGGCGTGGGGGAGACTTGAACTCCCGACCTCTCGATTATGAGTCGAGCGCTCTAACCAGCTGAGCTACCGCGCCATGGAGGCGTGACCTATGCCAGCCCCAAAGAATCGTCAAGCGCAATTGCAGGCATTATCCCGCGCGCACGGTTTCGATCATCAGCGTGACGTTTTCGGGGTCCGCGTCCGGGGTGATTCCGTGCCCGAGGTTGAAGATATGCGGCCCGCCCGAGAATGCGTCGACGATGGCCCGTGTCTCGTCCAACAGCGCCTGCCCGCCCGTCACCATGTGCGACGACGCGAGGTTGCCCTGCACGCAGCCATCCTTTTGCACATGCGCCGCGGCCCAGTCCGGTGCGACCGAGTTGTCGAGGGCCACGCAATCCACGCCGGTTTTGGCGTGAAAGCCGATGTACCCATCGCCCGCTTCGCGCGGGAAGCCGATGACGGGGATGTGGGGATAGCGCGCCTTGAGCGCTGCGGTGATCCGGGCACAGGGGGCGACGGCGTATTTCTCGAACGCATCGCCCTTGAGCGATCCGGCCCAGCTGTCGAATATCTTGACCACCTCGGCCCCCGCATCGATCTGGGCGGCAAGATAGTCAATCGTGGCCTCGGTGATACGGTCCAAAAGCGCCTCGAACAGCGGCGTATTCCCGGTCATCAGCGCGTGCGCGGGCCCCTGATCCGGCGTGCCACGCCCTGCGATCATGTAGGTCGCCACCGTCCACGGCGCCCCGGCAAAGCCGATCAGCGTCGTTTCCTCGGGCAGTTCGCGGCGCAGGATGCGGACGGTTTCGTAAATCGGGTTTAGCGTGTCGTGAATCGCGTCTGCCGGTTTCAGCGCGTCGAAATCCGCCTGCGCTGTAATCGTCGACAGTCGCGGCCCTTCACCGGTGACAAACCACAGATCCGCGCCCAGCGCCTGCGGCACCAACAGGATATCGGCAAACAGGATCGCTGCATCGAACCCATAGCGCCGGATCGGTTGCAGCGTGACCTCGGCGGCGAGTTCGGAGTTGTAGCACAGCGACAGGAAATCCCCGGCCTGCGCGCGCGTCGCGCGGTACTCCGGCAGATAGCGCCCCGCCTGCCGCATCATCCAGATTGGCGGTGTTGGCAGAGCCTCGCCCGCGAGGGCCCGCAATATCGTTTTGGTCATCACACCGTCTTTCATCTGGCCACCTATGCGCTTTGGTGGTTGTCAGGTTAAGTTGACAGTCCTAAAAGGTAAAGTCATGACTGCGCGCCTACCAAACCCCGACACACCTCTCAAGATCGGCACCCGTGGATCGCCGCTGGCCCTTGCCCAAGCGCACGAGACGCGCGCCCGGCTGATGGCGGCATTTGATCTGCCCGAAGCGGCATTCGAGATTTGCGTGATCAAGGTGTCGGGCGATGATCGGTTCATGGTCGCGAGCGACACGCCGCTGAAAGAGATCGGCAACAAAGGTCTGTTCACCCGCGAGATCGAGGACGCGCTGCTGGACGGTGGCATCGACATCGCGGTGCATTCGATGAAGGACATGCCGACGGTGCAGCCAGATGGCCTGATCCTCGACACCTATTTGCCGCGCGAGGATGTGCGCGACGCTTTTGTGTCGCCGCAATATGGCGCCATTGCCGACCTTCCCAGCGGGGCGACCGTGGGCACCTCGTCCCTGCGGCGGCGCGCGCAGTTGCAGCACACGCGCCCCGACCTGAACGTGGTCGAGTTTCGCGGCAACGTGCAGACCCGGCTGAAAAAGCTGGGGGACGGCGTGGCCGATTGCACGTTCCTTGCCTGTGCCGGGTTGAACCGGTTGGGCATGTCCGATGTCCCCGCAACGCCAGTGTCGCCCGACGACATGCTGCCCGCGATTGCGCAAGGGGCCATTGGCATCGAACGGCGCAGCGATGACACGAACACGGCTGACATGCTGTCGGCCATCCACGATGCGCCCACGGGCGCGCGGTTGGCCGCAGAACGCCGGTTCCTGTTGACCCTTGATGGGTCGTGCGAAACGCCAATTGCAGGGCTTGCCACGCTGGATGGTGGCACGCTGACATTGCGGGGTGAGGTGCTGCGCCCGGACGGGTCCGAAGCGCTGTCCGACAACGTGTCCGGCCCGGCAGAGGACGGGGCGCAAATGGGTGAAGCACTGGCGCGGACGTTACTGGAGCGGGCGGGGCCGAAATTCTTCGACTGGCACTAGTCCAGGGATGACGCGCGGGCACTCTTGACCCATTGCGGGGCGCAGGCGCACGCTTGGTCCATGTCACAACCGCTAAGCCATCTGCCCACCCACAGCGTCGAAAACCAGCCCGCCGCACCGAGTGATCGTGATCTGTGGGCCAGTGACCCGGTTTTGCGGTCCTGCGTGGGGACGGCGGCGGACGTGGCGCAATACGGTGCCGCACTGGGCACCGAAACCATCCGCGCGGCGGGTCGTGACGCGAATCGGCATGCCCCCGAGTTGATCCTCTTTGACACCGGCGGTCGGCGGTTGGACGAGGTCCGGTTTCACCCGGCCTATCACCAGATGATGACGCTGAGCCAAGAGGCGGGCTATGCCGCGACTGCATGGACCGGCGGGTCGCATCTTGAGCATGCCGCGATGGTCTATCTCGCCAATCAGGTCGAGCCCGGTCATTGCTGCCCGATGACCATGACCTATGCCGCGGTGTCTGCGCTGCAGGCGGACGACACGCTTGCGGCGACGTGGACACCCAAACTGACCGCCCGCGCTTATGACCCACGCCCCCTGCCACTGGCGCAAAAGACATCCGCCACGCTGGGCATGGCGATGACGGAAAAACAGGGCGGATCGGACGTGCGCGCCAATTCCACCACAGCCAGCAGGGATGGCGCCAATTGGCGGCTGCGCGGCCACAAATGGTTTTGCTCCGCCCCGATGTGCGACGGGTTCCTGACGCTGGCGCAAGCGCCGGGTGGTCTGACCTGTTTCCTGGCGCCGCGCTGGCTCGACGGCGCGCGCAATGCCATCCACCTGATGCGGCTGAAGGAAAAATTGGGCAATAAATCCAATGCGTCATCCGAGATCGAGTACCACGACGCGCTGGCCTACCAACTGGGTGATGAGGGGCGCGGCGTGCAGACCATCATCGAGATGGTGCACCACACGCGGCTTGATACTGCGATCGCCCCTGCGGGTCTGATGCGCGGTGCGTTGGTCGAGGCGATGCACTGGGTCCGGCACCGCCGTGCATTTCAGAAAAAGCTGATCGACCAGCCGCTGATGCGCGCCGTGCTTGCCGATCTGATGCTGGATTGGGAGGGGGCCACGCGCCTTGGCCTGCATGTCGCGCGCAGCTTTGACGGCACGACACCCGAACACCGTGCCTTGGCCCGCATCGGCGTCGCGCTGGCCAAGTTCCTCAACAACAAACTCTGCCTGCGTGTCACGTATGAGGCGATGGAGGCGTTGGGCGGCATGGGCTACATCGAAGACACGCCGATGCCGTTTTTCTATCGCGAAGCGCCGCTCAACGGGATCTGGGAGGGGTCCGGCAATGTGATCTGCCTCGATATCCTGCGCACATTGGCGCGTGAGCCGATGGCGGGTGAAATGCTGCGTGCCGAGTTGCACGCGGCCACCGGCGCGGATCGACGGTATGACGCGGCGCTGACAGCACATGTCGCGCGTTGGCCGGGTCTACCGACCGAGGCAGAGGCGCGACTTTACGCGGAATGCACCGCACTGTTGCTGATGGCATCGGTGCTGATCCGCACTGCTGCACCCGCCGTTGCGGACGGGTTTGTCGCGACGCGATTAGTGGATGGGCGCGGTCAATGTGCCGGCGCGGTCACTGGCCTAGACACGGACGCGATCCTGTCCGGCTTTGACGACCGGCACTAAACCCACTTGGCCAGCGGCGGCAGGCTCATGAGCACGGCGTTTGCGTCGTGTCCAGTCTCCAACCCGAACTTCGTCCCCCGGTCGTAGACCAGATTGTATTCGGCATAGAGCCCGCGGTGCACCAGTTGCGCGTCCTTGTCGGCCTCGGTCCAGTTCTGCACCCGCCGCTTTTCTACCAGCGGGACATAGGCGGGCAGGAACGCACGGCCAATGTCCTGGGTCAGGGCGAAATCCGCATCCCAGTTCCCGGTGCAGTGATCGTCCATGAAAATCCCACCGACGCCCCGCGCGCGCCCGCGATGGGGGACAAAGAAATATTCGTCGGCCCAGTCCTTGAGCCGTGGGTAGAGGTCAGCCCCGTGCGGATCGAGATGCGCCTGCTGGGTGCTGTGAAAATGGGCGGTGTCGATGTCGTATTCGATGCACGGGTTCAGGTCGGACCCACCGCCAAACCACCAGGCATGTGGGGTCCAGAACATGCGGGTGTTCATGTGCACCGCAGGGCAATGGGGGTTCTGCATGTGCGCCACAAGGCTGATGCCCGAGGCCCAGAACCGCGGATCGGCCTTCATGCCCGGCAGTCCCTTGCGCGCCATCATCGCCGCCTGCGCCCGTTCGCCCAGTGTGCCGTAAACGGTCGACACGTTCACGCCCACCTTTTCGAACACGCGGCCACCGCGCATGACGCTCATCAGACCGCCGCCCGCGTCGCTGCCATCGTCCGACGTCCGCGTGGTCTCGGACACTTCGAACCGGCCCGGGGCCATGTCTGACAAGGGTCCGGTGTCGTGGCTGTCCTCGAGCCCCTCAAACGCAGCGACGATATCGTCGCGCAACTGGCGGAACCACGCCGCAGCGCGGGCCTTGTGAGTATCGAATTGTTCGGTCATGCGCACTGTCCTCTTAGGTTGACACTTTTTAACCCAAGGCAAGTGTCAATTCTAGTGCGCTGGTGCCGCAACCGGATCAAGCAGGCTGCGCCCGCCATCGACCTTCAGAACCTCTCCGGTCACGAAACCGGAGCCATCGGAGGCCAGAAACTGCACCGCGTCGACGATTTCGGTCGGGCTGGCAATGCGGGCGAGCGGGGTCTGTTTCTCGATCTCGTCGCGCCATTCCGGATGCTCGCCCAGCGACATCTGCAGTGACGCTGACATCACCGAACCGAACGCCACGGCGTTCACGCGAATTCGTTCCCCCGCAAGCGCCAGCGCCATCGACCGTGTCATCTGTTCCAGGCCTGCTGCCGCTATGGAATACCCCAAAAGCTCAGGCCGGGTCTGGTGTGCTGCGATGGAACTCAGGTTGATGATCGAGCCCACGCACGCTGCTTCAGGATTGTCCTTGGCCTGTTTTATCATGCGGCGCGCCACCTGTTGGCTAAGCCGCATCGCTGTCATCAGGTTTTGCTCCAGCATAACCTCGACGCTGGTATCCTCGGGCTCCAGCGGGTCGGTCATCATGACCTGGCGCGAGGCGTTGACCAGCACATCGACCTGATCAAACGCGTCGATGGTGGCCGAAATCAGGTTGGCGATGGTCAAGCGCTGGCGCAGATCGCCTGCGAAATAGCGAATGTTGCCCTCTTCGGCGACGTCACCCAATTCGTCGGCCAGTTTCTTTTCGTCCATGTCGGCGCACATCACATTGGCACCGCGATCCGAAAAATGACGCGCAATGGCAAGGCCAATGCCATTGGCCGCCCCGGTGATGATCGCGGTTTTGCCCTGGATGGAAAAAGACATCTATCTCCGCCTCGCTGTGGTCTTGGGGCGTTCTGCGCGCACCAGTTTGAACCGCGTATCCCCGTCCAGATCAACCCGTTTCGCAAAGTGCTGATCCAGCGCGTCCTCATAAGGCAGGTGCCGGTTGGCCACCATCCACAGCGCACCATGCGGCGCCAGAATGCGCGCAGCCGACGCGATGAACGCGCGGCCCAGGCCGGGGTCCGCTGCCCGCGTGGTGTGAAATGGCGGGTTCATGATCACCGCATCCACAGGCTTCGGCGGGGTCCATGTCGTTGCGTCGGCCCAGTGAAACTGCGCCCGCGGATCGGTGACGTTGTGGCGCGCGCATTGCAGCGCCATGTCGTGCGCTTCGACCAGATGCACGGCGGTGACGTCTCGGGTCAGCACATGCGCCGACAGATATCCCCAACCTGCACCCAGATCAGCGACAGCGCCCACCATCACCTCCGGCAGGGCCTGCGCCAAAAGCTCGGACGCCGGATCGACCCCGTCCGCCGAAAACACGCCCGGCGCAGTCCAGAACCCTCCTGGATGCAGTGCGGGACCAGCCTGCCAGTCGTCCAAATCGATGCCGGGGGCGGTCCAATAGACTTTGCCATGCGCCTTTGAAATCGGGCCATCGACGTCGCACCGTTTGCGCAGCGCCTTCAGCATCGCATCGGCCCCGTCGGTCTTTTGCCCGTCGATGACGACCTGTTTCTCCGCCTGCGCCATGGCCCGCGCGACCAGCGTCTGGGCCTCGGTCCGGGCGCGGGTCAGGCAGACGATGATCGTGTCGAACCGCTCATCCGGCAGGGCCGCGTGAACCGCGTGGCCGCGGGCGGCAAAGTGGTCGCAGACGGTCACCAGCGGAGAGATAACAACCGCGTCGGGCACTGCCGACAGATCGGCACCCTCCGCGGGATGCAGCACGCACACCCGACCCGCCGGGGCGGCCAACGCCTCCAGCGCCAAAGGCAATCGGGCACCGATCACCTTACTCTTCTTTCTCCATGGTGCATTGCAACGGATGCTGGTGGCGGCGTGAAAAGTCCATCACCTGCGCCACCTTGGTCTCGGCGATCTCGTGGCTGAACACACCCACGACGGCGAGGCCCTTCTTGTGCACGGTCAACATGATCTCGAACGCTTGCGCGTGGTTGAGACCAAAGAACCGTTCGAGCACATGCACGACAAATTCCATCGGGGTATAGTCGTCGTTCAGCAGCAGCACCTTGTAAAGCGGCGGGCGCTTTGTCTTGGGCTTGACGTCAGTGATGACAGCGGTGTCACCGTCCTCATCCTGCTTGTCTGCCATCATGTATACCAAAGAGGCCATATCGCCGTTCCGGGAATCCGCTGGTTTGCCTTGGGGGTGCTATATAACGTGAGATCGAAGTTAGAAAAGAGTTACCGAATAGAATGCAGACTGCAGATCACCTAGATTTGAGTCAACTGAGCTGTATCGCCTTCGATGCCGACGACACGCTTTGGCACAATGAACGGTTTTTTCGCCTGACACAGGACCGGTTTGCCGAGGCGTTGGCACCCTATGCGCCCGACACCGATCTGGATGCCCGTTTGCTGGCGGCAGAGCGGCGCAACATCGGCCACTACGGATATGGGATCAAAGGTTTCGTGCTGTCGATGATCGAAACCGCGCTGGAAGTGACGGAAAACCGCGTGGGCGGTGACGTAATCGCCGACTTGATCGCGGCGGGCCAGGACATGCTGCAACACCCCATCGACCTGCTGCCGCATGCGACCGAGGCTGTCGCAGCCGCCCGGGCGCGCGGCCCGGTGCTGCTGATCACCAAGGGCGATCTGCTGGATCAGGAACGCAAACTGGCGCAATCGGGACTGGGCGATCTTTTTGACCGGGTCGAGATTGTATCAGACAAGAACCCGCGCGTTTATACCCGTATCTTTGACGCATTTGGCGGTGCGGCGCGCGGCATGATGGTCGGCAATTCGATGAAATCCGACGTGTGCCCGATGATTGATGCGGGCGGGATCGGGGTCTATGTCCCGCATGACCTGCAATGGGACCTTGAGGCTGCCGAAGCACCTGAAGGCCACGACCGCTTCCACACATTGCCCGACCTCGGTGCGCTGCCGGATCTGCTGGCCTGACGCTGCCACATTGCTGCCACAATTGCGCATGTTGTGGTCCGGCGCCGACTGAACACTAAATCTTGCGATTCGCCCGTGCAGAAAAGTGAATTCTCGCGCGGCATCAACGCTTTATCGAAAATCGTTCCTGTGTTAGCTTTCCGCCATAACAATATGGCCAGCCACAAAAAACCCGGCGGCCAGAGGCAGACATGGCAGGTTTCTAGATGGTTCGGCGGCAAGGGCCGGCTCGTATTGGGCTCATTCTATTTGCGATTTTCTGGATGCTGGTGGTGGTGCCCGCATCTGTCATGGCGGCCCCCTATGCCGCGATGGTCATGGACGCACGCACGGGCGAGGTTTTGCACGCACGCAACGCGGACACACGGCTGCACCCGGCGTCGTTGACCAAGATGATGACGCTTTACATCGCGTTTCAGGCGGTCGAGCGCGGCGAAATCTCACTGGATACCAAGGTGAAGATCTCACGCTTTGCGGCATCTGAACCGCCCTCGAAACTGGGCCTGAAGCCCGGCCAGCGGATCGCGCTGCGCTACCTCATTCGCGCCGCAGCGGTGAAATCGGCCAATGATGCTGCCACCGCGATTGGCGAAGCGATTTCGGGGTCCGAAGCCGCCTTTGCACGACGCATGAATCGCACCGCCAAGGCGCTGGGGATGACGCGCACCACGTTCAAGAACGCACATGGCCTGACCGAAAGCGGGCACATGTCCACGGCCCGCGACATGACGATCCTCGGGCGTCACGTGCTGTATGACTATCCCCAATACTACAACCTGTTTTCGCGCCGTTCGACCCATGCGGGCGTGCGCGAGGTGGCCAATACAAACCGTCGCCTGCTGGCCAACTACCGCGGCGCTGACGGGATCAAGACCGGGTACACGCGCGCCGCTGGCTTTAACCTCGTCGCCTCGGCCGAACGGGGGCGCGAGCGTGTGATCGCGACGGTATTCGGCGGCAAATCAACGGCCTCGCGGAACGCTAAGGTGGCCGAATTGCTCGATCTCGGCTTTCGCCGCGCGCCGAGCCGGGTGAAAGTGCGCAAGCCGCAAAAGCCGGGCTATACTCCCGACACCGGCCCCGTGGTTGTTGCGGGCAATGGCAGTACATCGACGGCAGCCGGGAAAACGATCCGTGTGACCGGGGCGGTGAAACGCTCTCTCCGACCGGTGCTGCGCCCATCGTCGGAGCCGGTGCTCTTGGCCGATGCCGGGCCGAAGGCTGAAACCA
This sequence comes from Pseudomonadota bacterium, assembly GCA_038530495.1. GTDB lineage: Bacteria > Pseudomonadota > Alphaproteobacteria > Rhodobacterales > Rhodobacteraceae > Tateyamaria. The sequence continues at coordinate 10,629 of JBCBCR010000023.1, forward strand.
GCGTCGACGCAAGCGATATCCTCAGCGCGCTGCAAGTCGCGCAAGCCGCCAAACCAGCGCCCACACCGGTCGTGACGCCCACCGTGACGCCAATGAAACGGCCCGCAGCCCGTCCCAAGGACATTGTACTGGCCCGCGCCGCACCAGAAGTGGTCACGCGTCTGTCAACCTCGGGCGGGCGCCATTGGGGTGTGAATGTCGGCCGCTACACCAGCCGCTACAAGGCAGAAAAGGTGTTGCTGCAAACCGCACTGATGGAGATGAGCACGCTTGATGGCTCCTTGCGCAAAGTGATCAAGAGCCCGCGCGGGTTCGACGCCAACTTCATGGGGCTGTCACAGGAACGCGCCGATCTGGCCTGCCGCCGCTTGGCTGCGCGTAACGTCACCTGTTTCACCATCGGCCCGAAGTCATAGCGTTTTCCGTGTCGGAACACGGCCGGAAATCGAAACGATTTCCGCGCGCCTAGCCGCTATCGCGCGCAGCTCGCTGAATCCAACGTAGAAACGCGCGCAATGGCGGGCGTTGAACGCCGGGCCGCATGACCAGGTGATAGCCGGCACCGGGGCGATCCTCTTCTTCGATCACAACCAGCCGCCCAGCCTTCAGGTCGGCTTCGACAAACAATCGCACGGTGACCGCGACACCCTGCCCGTCCCGCGCACCGTCGAGGATCAGGTTGCCCGGCACTTGGGTCAACGGGCCCTGGACACCCGCGGCAATGCCGCGCCGGGTCAGCCACGCGGTACCTTCGGTCGTGCCCAACTCTTCGAGCCACGGCAAATGGCTCAGATCCTCTACGCTGTGGACCCGGTGACCTGTAACCAGACGCGGGGCTGCCACAACCACCATCGGTGTCGCCATCAGCAACCGGCTGTCCAGACCCGGCCAGGGCCCTTGCCCATAACGGATCGACAGATCAACTGCGCCGGCCTGCGGGTTCACCTGTTCGGCCGTGGGGTTCAGGATGATGTCAGTGCCTGGGTGGGCCGCACGGAACTCCGGCAGGCGCGGCATCAACCACGCAGCGGCGAAACTGGGCGTTGGTGACACGTGCAGGGGCCGCGCCGCCTCGGTCCCCGTGACCAGATCAATCGCAGACCCAATGGACCCGAACCCGTCCCGGCACCCTTGGGCAAGGATCTCTCCATCTGCGGTCAATTGCATGGCACGCGCCGACCGATCAAACAGTGCGACGCCCAGATGGCGTTCCAGCTGCTTCAGCTGCTGGCTGACCGCCGCATGACTGACACCAAGAGCGGCCCCAGCCTCGGCCACGTGGCCGGTTTCGACATAGGCCGCAAAGGCACGCAGGGCGGCGAGCGGGGGGAAATCACGCAGCTTCATCTGTAATTCCAGCTTACATATAATCAATCCAATTGAATGGCGATCTCACGGAATAAAGTCAATATTCGCACGATATCAGCGTTTCAGGAGTGACCGCGATGTTTGACGTTTATGCCAGAACTTTCATGACTGCATCTCGCCTCGACCATGTCGAAGCCCCGTGCATCAAGGTGAAACCGGAACGGCGCCGCGGGTGGTTCCAGCAGCAACGCCGCTGCATCAACCCGGACACGCTATGACGCAGGCCGCCCACCGGACACATCTGATCGACGGCATCAAATGGGTGGCGTCCATCGCGCAAATCATGGGCTACGGGGCAACCGCGATGGGTGCCACGCCGATAAACCTCTATTGCTTCAGCATCGGGATCATCGGTTGGTTCATTGTCGGGCTGCATTGGCAGGACCGCGCGATCATGTTGATCCACGTGGTCGCATTGGCCACGATGATCGGCGGTTTGCTGGCCTAGTGTGCGGCTTGCAGCAGCAGGCGGGTGTATTCGGTCTGCGGTCGCTCGAACAAATCTTCGGCGCTGCCCTGTTCGACCACGTCGCCCTGTTTCATCACCAGCACCTTGTGCGACATGGCCCGGACCACTTTGAGGTCGTGGCTGATAAACAGGAAAGCCAGCCCGTATTTCTCCTGCAATCCGCGCAAGAGATCGACGATCTGTACCTGCACCGTCATGTCGAGCGCCGAGGTTGGTTCATCCAGCACAACCAGCTTGGGCCGAAGCACCATGGCACGGGCAATCGCGATACGCTGCCGCTGACCACCTGAAAACTCGTGCGGATAACGGTCCATTGTGGCCGGGTCGAGCCCCACTTCGGCCATCACCTCGGCCACGACTTCGCGCACGGGGCGGCCATCATCGACGCCGTGCACGCCGAGGCCCTCGGCGATGATCTGCATCGCCGTCATGCGCGGTGACAGCGACCCGAACGGATCCTGAAACACGATCTGCATGTCCTTGCGCAGGCTGCGCAGTTGGCGCACGGACCAGCTTCGGATGTCCTGACCCATGTAAACGACGCTGCCTTCGGACTTGATCAGTCGCATGATCGCCAGCGCCAGCGTGGTCTTGCCCGACCCGCTTTCACCCACGATGCCAACGGTTTCGCCCGCCCGCACCTCGAGGCTCGCGTCGTTCACCGCCTTGACGTGACCCACGGTGCGGCGCAGCAGCCCGGCCTGAATGGGAAACCAGATCTTCAGGTTCTCGGTATGCGCCACGACAGGGGCATCGCTGGCCACGGGCACTGGGGCGCCTGTCGGTTCAGCGCTCAGCAGCTTTTGTGTGTACGGGTGCTGCGGCGCGTCAAAGATATCAGCGGTCCTGCCGCTTTCCACGATCTCGCCGTTCTGCATCACACAGACACGATCCGCGATACGCCGCACGATGCCCAGATCGTGCGTGATGAACAAAAGGCCCATACCCTCGCTCGCCTTAAGCTCGGCCAGCAGATCAAGGATCTGCGCCTGAATTGTCACGTCCAGCGCGGTTGTCGGCTCGTCGGCGATCAGGATATCCGGCTTGTTCGCCAGCGCCATCGCGATCATCACGCGCTGCCGCTGCCCCCCGGACAGTTGGTGCGGATAGGACGTCAGCCGTGTTTCCGCATCGCGAATGCCGACCTTGTTCAACAGTTCTAGAATGCGGCCCCGCGCATCTTCGCCAAGGATCCCTTGGTGCAAGGCAAGGCTTTCGCCCAGCTGCTTTTCTATCGTGTGCAGCGGGTTCAGCGAGGTCATCGGCTCTTGGAAGATGAAAGAGATGTCGTTACCGCGCACGCGGCGCAGGGTTCGGTCATCCGCACCGATCATCTCGGTGCCGTCATAGGTGACGGAGCCGCTTACCATAGCGCTGTCACCCAGCAGCGCCACCGTCGACAGCGCCGACACCGACTTTCCAGACCCGCTTTCGCCAACCAATGCGACCGTCTCGCCCCGATCCACGGCAAAGGATACGCCGCGCACCGCTTCGGTGACGTGGCCATCCTGCGTGAACGACACACGCAGGTTCTCGACATTCAGAAGGGCTGTCACGAGAACGTCTTTCGCGGGTCGAACGCGTCGCGGACGCCTTCGAAAATGAAGATCAGCAAGCTCAGCATCACCGCAAACACGGTAAACGCCGTAAAGGCCAGCCACGGCGCCTGCAGGTTCTGCTTCGCCTGCAGGGTCAATTCACCCAAGGACGGCGCCGATGACGGCAGGCCAAAGCCCAGAAAGTCGAGCGAGGCAAGTGCCGCGATCGTGCCCGTGATGATGAAAGGCAGCATCGTCAGCGTCGCAACCATCGCGTTGGGCAGCATGTGGCGGAACATAATGGTGACGTTGCTCACGCCCAGCGCGCGGGCCGCGCGGACATATTCTAGGTTCCGCGCGCGCAGGAATTCGGCGCGTACCACACCCACGAGGCCTGTCCATCCGAACAGCACCATCAGGAACACAAGCAGCCAGAAACTGCGCCCGAGGATCGCGAAAAGGATGATGATCACATAAAGGTACGGCGTGGCCGACCAGATCTCGATCACCCGTTGAAAGATCAGGTCCGTACGACCGCCAAAATACCCTTGCACCGCGCCCGCAATGATGCCGATGACGGCAGACGCACCCGTGACGATCAACGTGAACAGGACGGACAGGCGGAACCCATGGATCACCCGCGCCAGCACATCGCGCTTGGTCCCATCGGTGCCAAGCAGGTTTTCGGAGTTGGGTGGCAAAGGTGCAGCCCCCGGCCGGTCAACGGCAGTGTCAAAGCTGTAAGGGATCAACGGCCAAATTGCCCAGCCGCGGTTGATATCCTCGCCATCGACCACGCCATCGCGGCTATCTTCGATCACCGCTTCAGGGTCATCGAAACACGCATCCAACCCGCCGCTCGCAATCAGACATCGGACCTCCGGGTCGCGATAGGCTGCCTCGGTCTGGAAATCGCCGCCAAAGGCCGTCTCGGGGTAAAAATTCCAGATTGGCGTGTAAAATTCGCCCTCGTACCGCACGAGGATCGGTTTGTCATAGGCGATGAACTCGGCCATCAGGCTCAGACCAAACAGGATGCCAAAGATCCACAGGCTCCAATAGGCGCGCCTGTTTTTCTTGAAGTTTGACCAGCGACGCCGGTTCAGCGGCGACAGTTGCAGCCGTTTGCGGGTCTGTTCGGGCACAACGGGTGCGGTGTGGCCGGGCGCCGTCTGGTAATCGGTGACGGTGCGCGCATCATGCAGCGGCTGGCTGGAGTGCCGGTCCATCACCCTTCCCTCCGCTCGAAATCAATGCGCGGGTCAACAAGGACGTAACAGATGTCCGTCAAAATCCCCACGAGCAGCCCCATCAGGCCAAAGATATACAGCGTGCCGAAAACGATCGGATAATCGCGCGCCACCGCCGCCTCGAACCCGAGCCGGCCCAGCCCATCAAGGCTGAATATCGTCTCGATGATCAGCGATCCGCCAAAGAAGACCGAGATGAACACCGCCGGAAAGCCGGAGATCACGATCAGCATCGCGTTGCGGAACACATGACCATACAGCACCCGCCGCTCGCTCAGCCCCTTGGCGCGGGCGGTCATGACGTACAGCTTCTTGATCTCGTCAAGAAAGCTGTTCTTGGTCAGCAGCGTCAGCGTGGCAAAGGCCCCGATTGTGCCCGCCAGCACCGGCAGCGTGATGTGCCAGAAATAATCGGCCACCTTGCCCCACGCGGTCAGCTCGTCCCAGTTGTCCGACGTCAGCCCTCGCAGCGGGAAAATCTGGAAATAGCTGCCCCCTGCAAACAGCACCAGCAGCAGGATCGCAAACAGGAACCCCGGGATCGCATAGGCCGCTATGATCGCTCCGGATGTCCACGTGTCAAACGGTGTGCCGTCCCGCACCGCCTTGCGGATGCCCAGCGGGATCGACACCACGTAGGCGATCAGCGTTGACCATAGACCGAGGGTGATCGACACAGGCAGCTTCTCGATGATCAGGTCGATCACCCCGATAGATCGAAAATAGCTTTCGCCGAAATCGAACCGCGCATAGTTCCAGACCATCAGCAGGAACCGCTGGACCGGCGGTTTGTCGAACCCGAACTCGGCCTCAAGCTCGGCGATGAACTCCGGCGGCAGCCCGCGCGCGCCGACATAGGTGCTGTCGGACGCGGTGTTCAGTTCCTCGGCGCCCAGTTCCTGAACGCCCGCATCGTTGTTACCCCCGGCAAAGCCACCAAAAACATCGCCGCCACCCTGCGCGCGCGCAATGGCCTGTTCGACCGGGCCGCCCGGCACAAACTGCGTCAGCGTGAAATTGACCAGCAGGATGCCCAGCAAGGTCGGTATGACCAAAAGCAGCCGCCTGATGATGTAGGGACCCAACGGTTTACCTCAGCGCGCCGGAGGCCTTGAGCGCCTCGGCCTTGTCCGCGTTGTACCACCAGAAATCCAGCTGCCCCAGCGCATAGGGCGGGATGTTCTCGGGGTATTCAAACTTGTCGTAATAGGCGACCCAGTGGTTGGGCTTATACCAGACCGGGATCATGATGAACTCGTGCCTCAAGGCACGGTCCAGCGCCATCAGCGACGCGTGCTCTTCTTCCCGGGTTTCGGCGTTCAACGACGCGTCGATGATGGCGTCGACCAGCGGACTGGCAAGCCCCGCGGGATTGAACAGCGAAAACTCAGCCGCTTCCGAGCCATAGCGCTGCATCAGCCCGGTGCCGGTGCCCAGGAACGCGGCGTACCCGTCAAAGACAAGGTCATAGTCGCGGTCCCGCTCGCGGCTAGTGTATTGCGACGGGTCGACTTTCTCGAGGGTGATGTCGATGCCCAGTTTCTTGACGTTGGACACGAAATTCTCGGCCACACCGGTCAGCGTGTCGCCCGACGACGAATTGAACAGAAAGTTCAGCGACAACACCTCGCCCGCGGCATTTCGGCGAATGCCGTCATCCCCGACGCCCCAGCCCGCCTCGTCCAGCAGCGCCATCGCAGTGCGCGCGTTGCGCCGGTCAAACAGCCGCGCCTCGTTCGAGCTGTGCGGCATCCGGGCCTCGGTCGTGAACAGATCGGCTGGAACGACGTCTCCCAGACCCTCGAGAAACGCCTTTTCCGCGCCCTCAGGCAGCCCTGTCGCCATCAGCGGCGTGTCCTGCGTGAACGACGCCCGTTGCTGAAACAGCCCGTACTGCAATGACGCGTTGGTCCACTCAAAGTTATAGGCCAGCGCGATGGCCTCGCGCACGCGCTTGTCCTTCAACTGCTCCGAGCCAAGGTTGAACACGATCCCCGACGGCGTCGGGGGCGAGCCATCGGGCAGTTCCACGGTCCGGATTGCGCCGCTGTCGACCTTGGGGCCGGTATAGCCCGTCGCCCATTTTTTACTGTCGCCCTCGGTCCGGTAGGTAAACTCACCCGCGAGGAAGCCGACAAACGCCGCCTCGGCGTCGCCGAAATATTCAATCCGGATGCTGTCGAAATTGTTGCGGCCCACGTTGAATGGCAGGTCGTTGGCCCAGTAATCGGGGTTGCGTTCATAAACGATGCGACGGTTCACATCGACATCGGCCACCACATACGGACCAGAGCCGGGCGAGATTTCCAACCGGCTTTCATCCAGACCGGCGCCGGTTTCCTCATACCACTTTTTCGACCATGCGGGCACGAACCCAACCTGGTCGATCAGCGACCGGCGCGAGATGCCTTCGGTAAAATAAAACTTGATCGTGTGATCATCGAGAACCTCGACCTTCGGGATACGCTTGCGCACCGCGTCGGCATAGGATTTCAGCCCCTCATCGAGCAGCAGGTTGTGCGAAAACGCGATGTCATGGGCCGTGACAGGCGAGCCGTCGGAAAACCGCGCCTCGGGCCGCATGTAGAAGATGACCCAGTTCTTGCCCTCGTCATATTCCAGCCGTTCGCACAGCAGGCAGTAGTATTCGCCGTACACGTCCGCCGGTGCTGCGGTGCCGTTTACACCCTCGCCCAGCAGGCTTTCATAGATCGACGACGACAGGGCACCTGCGCGGCCCTTGCGGGTGTAGGGATGCATGGAGTCAAATGTCCCCACCACGCCCAGCGCGATCTCACCGCCCTTGGGCGCGTCCGGGTTTACATAATCGAAATGGGTGAAGTCCGCCGGATATTTCAGGTCGCCGTAGAACGAATACCCATGGCTTTCGATGATCGTTTCGTGCCCGTCAGCGCGTAGCGACGTGCCCAGCGCCATCAATCCCGTCACCAGCAACGTTAGGGCCCCAACCTCCCATCGACGCCGGTCAACCTTGGCGCGGGTGGCGGATCGGGCGGGGCGGCGGCGCTGGTGCATCGGGGTCTCCTTTTTAGAGGCCAAATCAGGTTTGCTGTGAAACCTAAGGTAAATTTGCGCCGCGCCAATATGCAATCGGCCTTTGGCGCCCGGTTTACACGCCAAACTTACGCAAACGTGTTTACTGTTGCGTTAACCACGCCTGCTGCGGTCGCAAAAACGCCGCGCAGCCAGAGGCGCGCGGCGACATGCGTTGGGTGCTGGGCGGATTACTCGCCGTTGGTCTGCAGATACGCGATCAGGTTCGCGCGATCCTCGACATCCTTGATCCCGCGATAGGCCATGGACGTGCCGGGCGCGTATTCGCTGGGGTTCTCTAGGAAGCCATTGAGGTTCTCGGGCGACCAGACATCGGCCACTTCGGACAGCGCACCGGAATAGCCGCTGTACCCTTCGGCGGCGCCGACATCGCGACCAACCACGTTATGCAGATAGGGGCCTGTGCCATTGGCACCCGGCTCCAGCTTGTGGCAGGCGCTGCACTGGCGCCAGATCTTAGCACCCGCACTTGCGTCAGCGGCGGCAAACACGTCGGCAAAGGCAACCTCAACCACCTCTTCGACCGCCTCTTCCTCGCCGGTATCTATGACATAGGCCTGCTCGCCATGGCCCTCGACGTGATACAGCGTTTCCGCCGCCCAACCGCCGAAAAGAAACAGCAGCATCGCCATGCAGAGCGCGGCGGATGCTTTGGTGATGGTCATGGTGTCGAGCATGAGGCTTTGATTCCGTGGCTTCAAGTTGTTGTCCCGGGCGCACCTCTAGCGCTTCCCCTGTCCGCGGGCAAGGTGTAGGAACCGCGACCAAACGCCCACCACATAGCGCGCAAAATCAAAACAAAAGGATAAAGTTATGGCCGAACGGATCGCTTTTCAGGGGGACCTTGGCGCTTATGGCCACGAAGCGGTGCTCAAGGCGCGTCCAGACGCCACGCCGGTGCCTTGTCACGCCTTCGAAGACGTGATCGCAGCGGTCAAATCCGGGCAGGCGGACATGGGCATGTTGCCGGTGGAAAACACCACCTATGGCCGCGTGGCCGACATCCACCGCCTGCTGCCCGAAAGCGGTCTGCACATCGTGGACGAGGCGTTTGTGCGCGTTCGCATTGCGCTGATGGCAATGCCGGGTCAATCGCTCGACACGATCAAGCATGTTCGGGCGCACATGGTGCTGATCCCGCAAGCCCGCGCGTTTCTCGATGCCCACGGCATTTCAGCGTCCTCAGCAGCCGACAGCGCAGGTGCAGCCCGCGACATCGCCGAAGGCGCGGAGATGGGCGTCGGCGCGCTCGCGTCAGCGGTCGCTGCCGATATCCACGGGCTGGAAATCCTGGCCCGCGATATCGAGGATCAGGGACACAACACCACACGCTTTCTGCTGATGTCGCCTACGCCCGATACGACCGTGCGCGGCGACACGATGATTACGACCTTTGTCTTTGAGGTGCGCAACATTCCGGCTGCGCTCTACAAGGCGATGGGCGGCTTTGCCACCAACGGCGTGAACATGACCAAGCTGGAAAGCTACATGGTCGGTGGCGCGTTCACCGCCACCCAGTTCTACGCCGACATCGAAGGACATCCTGACGATCCCGCCGTGGCCCGCGCGCTGGACGAACTGGCCTATTTCACCAACCGGCTCGACATTCTGGGGGTGTATCCCGCCGCCGCTGGCCGCGACTAGGCCTGCCCCAACCGGTCCTCGATCTGCTTGGCATAGTCTGCCACACGCAGCTTGAACCGCTTGGTCAGGTTGGTCTTGGCCAGCTTCAGCGACTGGATCAACAAACGCGCGGCAAGGTTCAGCGGCGTCATCTCCAGCGCCACGGCCATCCGGGTGCGGCTGCGCGACAGCGCGAGCAGTTCGATGGTGAAAACCGCGTCCATCCCTTGGGATTTCGCAACAAACAGCATCTCGTTCGGTGCCTCGAAACGGTCCAGCATCAGATCCAGGTTGCGTCGCCGTCCGCGCATCGAAAACGCGACCTTCCACGTCGCGCCTTCACACAGCCCCTTGCCATCGTCCACCCGCTGCACCTCGGCGCCGCGCCGCATCGCTTGCCGCTCAAAGCTCTCGAAATCGCTCAGCGCCTTGAACACCTCTTCAATGGGCGCTGCGACATCTTCTTTGGTGGAGAATTTCATCTGACTTGCCTGCCCCTTGGTTTTTGCAACTTTTTCTACTTATTCGAGCGAATCCGCAAGCCAGTTCTCGATCAGGAAATGCGCGATTGCCCCCTTACGTGCGGGCAGGATTTCCGCGTGTGCGCCACTGGCGATCTCGACCATCTCCTCGCGGGTGATCCATCGGGCATCTTCAATCTCGACCGGGTCGACGGTGATCTGCCGACTGGTCGCTTCGCCGGCACACCCGATCATCAATGACGCAGGAAATGGCCATGGCTGGCTCGCCAGATAGCGCACAGGCCCGACGCGCACGCCCGCCTCTTCGAACACCTCGCGCCGCACCGCGGCCTCAATCGTCTCGCCCGGCTCCACAAAACCCGCCAGCAGGGAATACATGCCCGGCGGAAAATGCGGACTGCGCCCCATCAGCACCGAATTGCCGTGCGTGATCAACATGATGACAACCGGATCGGTCCGCGGAAAATGCGAAGCGCCACAGGACGCGCAGGTGCGTTGCCAACCGCCTTGTGCCTGTGCCGACACTGATCCGCAGCGCGCGCAATACGGATGAATCCGGTGCCATTCGACCAACGCCCGCGCGCTCGCGGCAAGCTCTGCATCCCGTGGCGACAGCCAAGTCATGATCCGGCGCAACTCGGCGAAAACCTCGGTCTCTGCCATTCCGGGAAAGTGTTGCTCGGAAGGGTCCAGAAATTGCCCGAGGCTGCCATCCTCCGGGCCCTCGGGATCCCAGGGCGAGACGTCGATCCCGAACCGCGGCGCACCGTCCTCGCGCCCCAGAAACAGCGGCTGTTCCGCAGCATGGGCAAAAACCGGATGGTCCAGCGGCAGCCGCATCAGCTGCGCCGGGCGCGCACGATCAATCAGCGGTTTGCCGCGCCACAGCGCGATGGCACGCGCTGCCGGATCAGCCTGCGCAGCGGCAAGCCCGGTTGCATCCGCGCGCAACTCGCCCGCCCGGTCCAACCCCGAACCTCCGAAAGTCACCGTTTCCGCATGCCGCATCGCCATCTCCGCCCGTACGTTTGTTGCGCGACGGATGCCACGGGTGTGGCACGGGCGCAATGGCCGCGCAGAGCACCCGACCTTTGCCACCGCGTAGGGGAAAATCCCCTTGAACCCGGGGGCGAGACTTCCACCATACATCCTATGGATGAGTCGTCTGTTTCCAGGACACGTGTCGCCGCGCTGCGCCTTCTGGCCACGAGCGACGTCCACATGCACTTGACCGGTTGGGATGCGCGGACGGACGACACTGACCGCACCCGCGGGTTGGCCCGTCTGGCCAACGTGATTGCGGCGGCCCGCGCCTCGGCGCCCGGCGCTTGCGTGCTTCTGGACAACGGCGACGCCTTGCAGGGCGCGCCTGCCGCCGACATTGCCATGCAACCCGACATGCGCGCCGACCACCCCTGGCCCAAAATGCTCGGGGCCCTGGGCTACGCCGCTGTGGGCCTCGGGAACCACGATTTCGACTACGGCCTGGGTCCGCTGGCCGAAGTGTGCGCGCAAATGCCCTGCCCGGTGCTGTGCGCCAGCCCCGACCGCCCACTGGCCCACGTGTCACCGCACACCGTGCTGAACGTGCCACTCGTGGCCAGTGCCCCGCCGCTGCGCCTCGGCCTGACCTCGGTGCTGCCGCCCCAGACCATGGTCTGGAACCACGGCGTGCTGTCGGGACAAATTGATTTTGCGCCGGGCGTTGCGGCGGCTCGCGCTGCGGTCACGGCATTGCGCCCGCTCTCGGACGTTATCGTGCTCTTGTGTCACAGCGGCATCGGCCCCGACGGCTCGGACGAGAACTTTGCCCGGGCCATCGCCCAACAGGTGCGGGGTATTGATGCGATGATCCTCGGCCACACGCACGAACATTTCCCGTCCCGGACAGGTGAGACGCTCGCGGGCATTCCTGCTGTTCTGCCCGGATTTGCCGCCGATTGTCTGGGGCAGATCGACCTGACGCTCGCACATACACCATCTGGCTGGCGGGTCACGGGCCACACCGCCCGGCTCCTGCCGGCCACCGATGCCGCGCCCAGTGCAACAGTCACGCAGATCAGCGCGCCCTGCCTTGCCCGCACCCGCGCCGTCACCGAAGAGGTGGTCGGCACGGCCAAGAACCCGCTGCACAGCTACTTTTCGATGTTGCAATCGGGTGGCGTCGATGCGCTTGTTGCGCGTGCCCTGCGCGACACCGTGGCCCGGGTAGCGCCGGACGATACGCCGATCATCGCCGCGGTTGCGCCGTTTGCTGCGGGCGGTCGCGCCGGTCCGCGGAACTATGTCGACGTGCCCGCCGGTCTTGTGCGCCGTCGCCACATCACAATGATCTCGCCTTTCGTCAACACGGTCTGGGCGCACCGCATGACTGGCACCACTCTGCGCGCCTACGCCGAGATGTCCGCGACCTATTTTGGTCCGGGCACCGGTGATTGCCCAGAAGCGCTGGTCATCGCCGACGCGCCAGCATTCAATTTTGACATGCTGCACGGGCTGGACACGGTGATTAACCCCTTTGCCCCACCCGGCACGCGGATCACGTCACTGCGCCATGACGGGCGCGAGGTGGCCGACGGCGACACATTTCTTGTCGCGATGACAAGTTACCGCGCCGCGGGCGGGGCTGGGTTTCCCGGCACCGGACCCGAGGCCGCCGTGATGACAGATATCCCCCTGGCCGATGCGCTGGTCGAGGTGGTGCGCGCGGGGCCTGTCGCCGATCACCCGTCGGTCTGGCGCTTTGCCGACGACCTTGCCCAGCAGGTGACCATCAACACCAGCCCGCGGGCCGAGGCACACCTACATGACATCGCGCGGTTCAACCCGCAGGTTCTGGGCCTCACCCCCGCAGGGTTCCTGAAACTCGCGGTCACCCTCTGACCGCTTGCAAGGCCACGCGCTCCGGCCTATATCACGGCTTGAGAGGTTGGCGCGGGCAAGCGCCTCGCCAACCCGGTCAGGTCCGGAAGGAAGCAGCCGCAACGAGCCCCGCTTGGGTCGATGTCAATCTCTCACCCCGCGACCCTCTGGTCGCCTCTTCCGCAAATGCTATAGCCCGCGCGCCACACGGCGCACCGTTTCCAGGCGCTGTGCGTTGGGCGGGTGCGTGCCCAGAAACCGGTCACCGGGATCCGGGATCCGGTTGAAAAACTGCGCACCGCGCAACGGATCATAGCCCGCGCGATCCGTGATCACCGTGCCCAGCGCATCCGCTTCAAGCTCAAACTCCTTGGAATAGCTGCGCGCGCCCACATTGGCACCCAACCGGGTTGCAGCCTCCACCGCATCAACGCCACCGCCGGTGGCCCGCGCCAATCCTGCAAAGATGCCGGCGCCAACTGCAGCATTGCGCTGCTGCCGCGCGATATGACCGCGAATGTGGTGTGCCGCCTCGTGGCTCATGACAAAGGCCAGCTCATCCTCGTTGCGCGCATCCTCGATCAGCGCGACGGTAAAGGCGATGATCGGACGCTCGTTTTCATCAAGCGTCTGATACGCATTGGCCGGCAGCCGTGGGCGATCATCGACGAGAATGCGGAAATCGCAATCGACCCCGCTGGTGCGCTCCGAACACATGCGCTCCGCCACCGGTTCAACACGCCGCACCACCTGGGCAAAGGCGCGCTGCGCGTCCTGCCGCGTACGCAGCTCGTCGACCGGCTCTGTACTGGCGACCGGCTGCGCGGGCGCTGCAGGTGACGTGGTCACCACCTCGTCACAGGCGGCAAGACACCCGACCACAAGCAGCGCAGCAATAATGCGTGGCATGATCCACCTTCGCGGTTGTTACAAGCCGCTAACCTAACACCCGCGGGCCAGACTACCAGTCCCGCGCGGGTCTGCTCACACGAACGTCAAAGGCCGGGGCGTCAAAAGTCTGGGCGTCAAGGGTTGGGCGTCAAAGGTTGGGCGTCAAAGGTTGGGGCGTTTTTCGATGAGCGCCGCAGGCATATCCGGCGCACGTTCGAAATCCAGTGCCGCCCGATCACTGACCGCCGTCATCCGCTTGAAGTCAAAACGCATCTCGCCGGCATCCTCTTCGGACGCGACGATCAGGCAGCGAAACAGATGGATCGCCCCGTCATAAAGGTCGACAAACCCGCGCAGATGCGGCGCGCCCTCCGCCTCAAGCGCAAAGCCTGTGTCCCAGTTGCGCAGCACCGGATAGGTCGCCTCGCCCGATTCGACCCGCAAGCGCGACGCCGTCTTCAACGATGCCAGCCGCGCCCGGTCCAAACCGGCCTGCACTTCCTTGGGAACGAATGTCGACATGGCAGCGTCCTTTCTCAACCTGCGACAAATTGGACCAAAGAAGTTTGAAGACAAGTTAAAATTCAGAACCTTGCGAGGTTTGAGATCGTGCGGTGCACAAATGCATGCCCGCTGCGCGCCTGCGCTGGCTGACAGGCGCCTGTGCACCCACTACCTCTGACGCAGCACTCAAAAAGGAGACGCGACATGGGCTTGCTGGTGGACGGAACGTGGCAGGACAAATGGTACGACACCAAATCGACCGGCGGGGCGTTCAAACGCGCCGAGGCCAAGTTTCGCAACTGGATCACCGCAGATGGCAGCGCTGGTCCTTCGGGCACGGACGGCTTTGCCGCCGCATCGGGGCGCTACCATCTCTATGTCTCCTACGCGTGCCCGTGGGCCCACCGCACGCTGATCTTTCGGGCACTCAAGGGACTGACAGATCACATCACCGTCTCCGCCGTTCATCCCGACATGCTGGGCGACGGCTGGACGTTCGATACGGACGCGGATGGTGCGACGGGCGACACGCTGTACGGCCTGCCCTTTGCCCGCGACATCTACCTGCGCGCGCAGCCTGACATGACCGGCAGGGTGACCGTGCCGATCCTGTGGGACAAGGAACGCGAAACCATCGTGAGCAACGAAAGCTCCGAGATCATCCGCATGTTCAATTCCGCCTTTGACGGCCTCACCGGCAATACCGACGACTACTGGCCCGAGGCGCTGCGCGAGGCCATCGCCCCGGTCAATGACCGCATCTACGACACGTTCAACAACGGCGTCTACAAATCCGGCTTTGCCACAACGCAAGAGGCCTACGACGCCGCCGTCGGGCCGCTGTTCGACACAATGGACTGGCTCGAGGATCGGTTGTCAGACCAACGCTACCTGATGGGCGATGCCCTCACCGAAGCGGAATGGCGCCTGTTCACCACACTGGTCCGTTTCGACCCGGTCTACCACCTGCACTTCAAGTGCAACCGGCGCCGTCTGGTCGATTACCCCAACCTCTGGGCCTACACCCGCGACTTGTACCAGGTGCCCGGCGTCGCGCAGACGGTGAACATGGCCCACATCGTGCGGCACTATCACTACAGCCACGAAAGCATCAATCCGCACCGGATCATTCCGACCAACCCGGTGCTGGACTTTGACGCGCCACACGGGCGCGATCAGTTCACGGCGTAGTGCTCCACCACCGCGGCCAGATCTTCTGGCCGCGTGCCTGCGGGCATGAACGCGCAGGCATTTGAGGAGTGGGCAAAGATCGACCCGTCCGAGAAGAAACTCGTGTCGGTGACGAATATCACCCGTGCATTTGGATGCCGGTAACTCGCGAAATCCGCAACAGCAAGAGCACTGCCATCCTCAAGGATCAAATCCAGCAGGATGATGTCTGGCGCGTGTTCTTCGAGATATGCGATAGCGCTCGCCTGGTCAGACGCCTGATGTACGGACATCCCCATCCGATTCAGGTGTGCACGCCACAATTCCCCAAGTTCTGGCCGGCTTTCAACAATCAGAACATTCATAGCAACTCCGGACCGACCCAACTTCAGTCCCTGGCCGTTAGATGCTATCCTAATGATTAACAAAGGGTTAACAATCACCAGCAATCCGTTAACGCGTATTTGGATTATCGCTGCATGGGCGACAATCCGCCCGACGCTTAGCGGATTATTGCCTGACAAGGATGGGTGCATTCCAACATGCTCAATTCCCGTGCAAAAAGAGACCACGGCGGTGGAGTGGATGATGCCGCGCGCGCATTAGGTGGCACGCGTGCCGACTGGCTCGACCTGTCGACCGGCATTAACGCCTCTGCCTACCCGTTTACCCAACCCGAACCGGATGCGTGGACCGCGCTGCCCGATACCGGCGCCGTCGATGCACTGACTTCCGCCGCGCGCCGGTTTTGGGATGTGCCCGACAGCGCTGCCATCCTCGCCGTGCCGGGCCTGTCCGCCGCCATTATCCAGATCCCGCGCCTTGCCGCCCCGGGCCGCGTCAGCATACCAGCGCCCACCTACAACGAACACGCCGCCAGCTTTGCCACCGCAGGCTGGCAGATCGGCGACGACGATCCCGCAGCACAAGTCATCGTGCATCCCAACAACCCAGACGGTCGCGTCTGGAGCTCCCACGATCTCACCGCGCCGCTGCGCATCATCGACGAAAGCTTTTGCGACGTAATGCCTGACCGCAGCCTCGTGGCGCATGCCAGCGACGGACACACGCTGGTGCTCAAAAGCTTTGGCAAGTTCTGGGGGCTGGCGGGGCTGCGTCTGGGCTTTGTCATCGGCAGTCAGACACACATAGACCAGCTCGCCCAGATGCTCGGCCCCTGGCCGGTCTCCGGCCCGGCCCTTGCCATCGGGCACCAAGCGCTTTGCGACCCCGCCTGGGCCACCGCCCAGCGCGCGCAATTGCAAACCGATGCCGCGCGACTTGATCAAATTTTTACAGCCGCGGGCGCGACGCTCACCGGCGGCACCGACCTTTTCCGGCTATACACGGTGGACAACGCGGCCCACTGGCAGGACCGCCTCGCGCACCAGCACATCTGGACCCGGATTTTTCCCTATTCGGACACGTGGCTGCGCGTCGGCCTGCCACCCGCCCACGGCTGGGCCCGGCTCGAGGCTGCCTTGTGAGCCTCGCCTGGATTTTTGCGCTGGCGATGGCGCTGGACGCCATCTGTGGCGAACCGCGCTGGCTCTGGTCACGCCTTCCGCACCCGGCGGTGCTGATGGGGCGCCTCGTCGGCGTGCTCGACGCCAAGCTGAACCGGCCTCCCGCGGCACGGGCCGCGGGCGTGGTCACACTGCTGATCCTGATCACCGTCGCGGGAACCATTGGCTGGACCCTCAGCCAAGCGGGCGGCCTCGTCGCGGCACTGGGTGCCGCGATCCTGCTGGCGCAAAAGTCGCTCATCGACCACGTGCGCGCGGTGGCAGACGGGCTGCGCACATCACTCGGCGAC
>JBCBCR010000024.1:0-25657 GCA_038530495.1 Pseudomonadota bacterium
GCAGCCTTTAGCGCTGCGCTGGCGGCATCCTTGTCACCCGAGGCGATGGCCTCTTCGACCTTGCGGATAAACGTCCGGATGCGCGAACGGCGCGATTTGTTGACGGCGAAGCGTTTTTCGTTTTGACGGGCCCGCTTCTTGGCCTGAGGCGAATTTGCCATGATTATCTCGTCCCAATGATTGGTGCGGTAGTTTCAGAAGCCGTGCATATGGGCGGTTTGCTGCGCGGAGTCAACGCCCCCCGTGATCGCCGTCGCCTTGGACCACCCGGAGCGCGAGAATCATGTTATGGTGCCCCATGCCAAAGCATGACGGAGACACGACATGACCGACGCAATGACCATCACACAGCACGCCCATGCCCTTTATCGCGTTCACGGCGACAAAGCCGAAGCGGAAGCAGCGGAAAAAGAGCGGGTGGCCCAGCAGGCTGGCAAACAGGATGAGGCGGTCGACTGGCGCCGCATTCGCGCGTCCATCCACCAAATTCGTGGTGCCAACCAGACCTGACGTCTGTCGGCAGCGCCGATTTTTCGTCGAAAAATCGCGCCCGCCTTATCGGTCGCGGAATTGTGCAGTGCGTTTTTCCAGAAACGCGGCCATGCCTTCGCTCTGATCCTCGGTGGCAAAGAGCGCGTGGAACATGCGCCGCTCCATCAACAGCCCTTCGCGCAGCGGGGTCTCGAACGAGCGGTTCACCGCCTCTTTCACCGCCATCACCGAGATCATGGATTTCTCGGCGATCTTTTCGGCCGCACCCATCGCTTCTTCCATAAGCTTCTTGGCGGGCACCACGCGGCTCACAAGACCGGACCGCTCGGCCTCTTCGGCGTCCATGAACCGACCGGTCAGGTTCATGTCCATCGCCTTGGCCTTGCCCACGGCCTTGGTCAGGCGCTGCGTGCCGCCGATCCCGGCCATGACGCCGAGGTTGATCTCGGGTTGGCCGAACTTGGCCGTATCGGCCGCAATGATGAAATCGCACATCATGGCCAGTTCGCAACCGCCGCCCAGCGCATAGCCGGACACCGCAGCGATCACCGGTTTGCGCACGCGCACGATGGCATCTGTTTCGGGGCCAAAGAGGTCTTCGGTGAACACCTCCACAAAGCTTTTGTCCTTCATCATCGCGATGTCGGCACCGGCGGCGAACGCCTTGTCCGATCCGGTGAGCACGATGCACCGCACCTTGTCATTGGCCTGGCAGCCCGCCATCGCATCGGCCAGCTCGGTCATGAGCTGGTCGTTCAGGGCGTTCAGGGCATCAGGGCGGTTGAGAGTGATTTTGGCGATGTGGTCTTCGACGTCGAGGATGATCGTCTCATAGGCCATGTGTCGGTCTTTCCACCGTTGCAGTCAGACCCTGTGCTTATCACGGCGCGCGGGGCAATCAACCTATCTTTGACAGGCCGGGCAGTAGAACGAGGATCGGCCCGATTGGACAATGCGGGCAATGTCGCGGGTGCAACCTGGGGTGCGGCACGGCTCACCTTCACGGCCGTAAACGTCAAAGCGGTGCTGAAAATACCCAAGCTCGCCATCGGCTTGCCGGAAATCGCGCAAGCTGGATCCGCCCGCTTCAATCGCCTCGGCCAGTACGTCGCGAATGATGGGGACAAGGGCCGCGACCCTGCGGGTCGCGATCCTGCCTGCCTTGCGCGTGGGCGCGATGCCTGCCCGAAAAAGCGCCTCGCACACGTAGATATTGCCCAATCCGGCAACGATTCTCTGATCCAGAAGGGCGGACTTCACGGGTGTATTCTTGCCCTCGAAGGCGGCGACCAAATACGCCTCGTTGAACGCATTGCCCAAGGGTTCGGGCCCCAGCACCGCCAGCAGCTTGTGCGCGTCCTGCTCGGCGGTGTCCATCAGGTCCATGGCGCCGAACCGGCGCGGATCGTTGAAGGTGATGCGCGCCCCGTTTTCCATGTGAAAGACGACGTGGTCATGTTTCTCCGCAGCCGGATGGTCGTGCACGAATTGCCCCAACGGATCGCCCGACACGGTCATGCGCCCCGACATGCCGAGGTGGATCAGAAGTGTCTCGCCGGTGTCGAGATCGCCAAGAATGTACTTTGACCGCCGCCGCAGCCTGTCGATGCGCGCACCGGTCAACCGCTGTGCCATCCGGTCGGGAAACGGCCAGCGCAGATCGGGCCGGTTCACATCTGCCTGCGCAATCCGCGCGCCTTCCATCGCGGGCAGCAGCCCGCGGCGCACGGTTTCAACTTCGGGCATTTCGGGCATCGCGGCCTCCGACGTGATCCGCCCTCAGATAGGGCGCTGGCCGCTTGCGTGCAATCAGTACCCGTTGGCCTCCAGCTCTTCGCTCAGAAACTGGATCAGGATGTCGTGCCCTTCGATGAACAGCGGCACATTCGCTTTGCGCCCATCCGCAAAGTGCAGTTTGTAACCGTCCTTGCCTCGCCGAGCCGCCACCAGTTGGGTCAGGTCATAGCTGCGGGTCTGAAACAGATAATTCATGCAGGTCAGCCGCACGCCATCGATGCTCAGCCGGAAGCTCCAGATATAGGCGCCCATGTACAGCAGCAGCGCCCCCAAGAAGACGTACATGTCCCATTGCGGTGCGCCACCTTGCCCGCTGGTTTCAAAATGCACCGCGAAAAAGCCCAGGAATCCGACCACAGCCAGAAATCCATATCTCCAGCCTGCGGGCGCTTCGAACACGGTGTCCTGTCCGTGTTGGCGGGGGTCCCGGCGGCCAAAGGCGAAAACCGTGGCCATGTGTTCCGACGGGTTCCCGATGGGCGATGCAAAGCCGCTGGCTGCCGTTGCAAGCCGTGACAAGACACCCTCGCCCTGCCGAATATCGGCGCCACCATGCAGCGGTTCACCAAAAAGCCGCATCCACAGCTTGTGAATGGCTGTCGTAAACCCCCAGCGCACCAGGGCAATCACACCCAACAACACAACCAACTCCAACATGCCCTGCGTCCTTTGCGCTCAAATGTCTCTTTGTATCTTGCCCGCCGGAACGATAAGCACAAATGAGACGTGATTATGACCCGCAAAGGCAAATGCCATGACCGAACCCCATGAAAACACAACCCATTTCGGGTTCACCGAAGTGCCCGAGGACGAAAAGGCCGGGCGCGTGCAGGGGGTCTTCAACTCGGTCGCGTCAAAATACGACGTGATGAACGACGTGATGAGCGTTGGCATCCACCGCATCTGGAAAGAAGCGATGATGGATTGGCTGGCACCGCGTCCGGGCCAAAAGCTGCTGGATGTGGCAGGAGGAACCGGTGATATCGCGTTCAAGTTCCTGAAACGCGCGGGCCACGGCCACGCCACGGTGCTGGACCTGACCGAGCCGATGCTGGTCGAAGGCCGCAAGCGAGCCGAAGCTGATGCAATGGCTGACAGCCTAGACTGGGTTGTGGGCGACGCGATGAACCTGCCGTTCGAGGACAACACATTCGACGTCTACACGATATCCTTAGGGATACGGAACGTCACTCGGCCACAGGATGCTCTGAACGAGGCGTTCCGCGTGCTGCGCCCTGGTGGCCGCCTGATGGTGCTGGAATTCACCCAGTTGCCCAATGACGGGCTGCAAAAGCTGTATGATCTCTACAGCTTTTACGTGATCCCGCGCATGGGCCAGATCATCGTGGGCGACCGCGACAGCTATCAGTACCTGGTGGAGAGCATTCGCCGGTTCCCGGATCAGGAAACATTCCTGGGCATGGTACGTGAGGCCGGGTTCGAAAACGCCAAGTACCGCAACCTGAGCATGGGGATCACCGCCTTGCATTCGGGGTGGAAGATCTAAAGCCCATGCGTGGCCCCCACAACATTATCCGGCTGATCCGCACTGGCGCCACGTTTGAACGCACCGGGGCGATGGGCGACATCCTTGATGCGATGGATGCCCCACGCGCCCTGCGCATCGCGGCACGTGTTCTGGCATGGCCTTTCGCGTGGTTGGGGGAAAAGGGTGATCCCACCTTGCCGCCCACTCCGCGCGCGCTGACAGCGCTGGGTCCGGCTTACATCAAGTTCGGCCAGATCCTGTCCACTCGGCCGGACATCGTCACGCTTGAGATGGCACAGCAATTGCGCGTGCTGCAGGACCGTCTGCCGCCCTTCGCCGTTGATGTGGCCAAGGCAGAGGTCACGCGCGAACTGAGCCTGCCGGTTGACAGCGTGTTTTCCGAATTCAGCGAACCGGTCGCTGCGGCGTCGATTGCGCAGGTGCATCGCGCGCGGCTCGCCTCGTCCGGCGAACAGGTCGCGGTCAAGGTGCTGCGCCCGGGCGTGGAGCGCGCCTTTCGCCGTGACATCGACGCGTTCTATTTCGCCGCCCGCTTTGTCGAGGTGTTCGCCCCCGGCGCGCGACGTCTGCGCCCCACGGATGTGATCGCGCATTTCGATGCAACCGTGCAGGGCGAACTGGACCTGCGCCTCGAATCCGCCTCTGCCGCGGAATTCGCCGCCAACACCAAGGATGATCCCGGTTTCGTCCTGCCCGCTGTGCGATGGGATTTCTCGGGCCGTCGCGTGATGACACTCGACTGGGCCGACGGCCTGCCGCTGGGCGACAACGATGCGCTGGATGCAGCCGGGTTTGACCGCCGCGAAATCGGCGAACGCGTGCTGCGCCTGTTTCTGCTGCACGCGCTGCGCGACGGCTATTTCCACGCCGACATGCATCAGGGCAACCTCAAGGTCGCGTCCAATGGTGATGTCATCGCCTATGACTTTGGCATCATGGGCCACATCGATGAATACACCCGCCGCGTTTATGCCGAGATTCTGTTCGGATTTATTCAGCGTGATTTCAAACGCGTGGCCGAGGTGCATTTCGAGGCGGGCTATGTCCCCGCCGACCGGGACGTCGATGAATTCGCCCGCGCCCTGCGTGCGGTGGGCGAGCCGATCTTTGGCATGGACGCGTCGAAAATCTCCATGGGCCGCCTGCTGGCGTATCTCTTTGAGGTGACCGAACGGTTCGGTATGGAAACCCGCACCGAGCTGATCCTGCTGCAGCGCACCATGGTCGTGGTCGAAGGCGTGGCACGTTCGCTCAACCCCAACATCAACATCTGGGAAGTCGCCTCACCCATCGTCGGCGATTACATCAAGGAAAGCATCGGCCCCAAGGCCATCGTATCCGATTTGTACAAAACGGCCCGTGTTTTGACACGTTTTGGCCCGCGCCTGCCGCGACTGGTGGAACAGGCGCTGATCGCGCAAGCCAACCCCGCGCCCGCAAAACACCGCGGCTTCTGGCGCTGGATCCTGCTGGCTGGTGGCCTTGGTCTGGCGGCCGGTGGCGCGCTGACGGTGCTCATCGACGCGCTGGTCTGATCTTCTTCTTCTGGCCAAAAATACCTCACGGGGGTCCGGGGGTGTGAAACCCCCGGTCCGACGTGAAAATCAGGCGATCCGTTCAAATGCCAGCGCGATCCCCTGACCGCCGCCGATGCACATGGTGACCAGTGCCCGCTTGCCCTGAATGCGCTCCAGCTCATACAGCGCTTTGATTGTTATGATCGCGCCCGTGGCGCCGACCGGATGGCCCAGCGCGATGGCGCCGCCGTTTGGGTTCACCTTCGCCGGATCCAGGCCCAGCTCTTTGCTCACTGCCAGCGCCTGCGCGGCAAAAGCTTCGTTCGATTCGATCACGTCGAAATCGTCGGCGCTCAGCCCCGTGCGCTCCAGCAGGTTGCGCACCGCCGGAACAGGCCCGATGCCCATTACCTCGGGCCGCACGCCCGCATGGGCGTAGCCCAAGATGCGTGCCTTGGGTGTCAGGCCCGCAGCCTCCGCAGCCGCCGCGGTGGCCAGCACCACGGCGCCTGCACCGTCATTGATCCCCGACGCATTGCCCGCGGTTACCGTCCCGTCCTTTTGAAATACCGCGCGCAAACCACCCAGTGCGTCCATCGTCGTCGCCTTGGGATGTTCATCCACTTCGAACGGGATCATGTCGCGTTTGACCCGCACCTCGACCGGCGTGATCTGGCTGGCAAATCGTCCCTTGTCCTGCGCTGCTGCCGCCCGCTCCTGGCTTTGCAGGGCAAAGCTGTCCTGGTCCTCGCGGGTGATCTGGTGTTCGGCGGCCACGTTTTCGGCGGTTACGCCCATGTGGCCGGTGCCAAAGGGGCAGTTCAGCGCGCCCAGCATCATGTCGAGTGTTTTGACATCGCCCATCTTCGCGCCCCAGCGCTGGTTCGGCACGATGAACGGGCTGCGCGACATGTTTTCAGCCCCGCCAGCTAGTCCAAAGTCGGCATCGCCCAGCATCAGCGACTGGATCACCGACACGATCGCCTGCACGCCCGACCCGCACAGCCGGTTCACGTTCATCGCGGGCACGCTGTCGGGCACGCCCGCCTGCATGGCGACCACGCGGCTCAGGTACATGTCGCGGGGTTCGGTGTTGATCACGTGGCCAAAGGCGACGTGGCCCACCTGCCCGCCGTCGACGCCCGACCGTTCCAGCGCCGCTGTGGCCGCCGCGGTGCCAAGGTCGATGGCTGTCGTTCCCGCCAGCGATCCGCCAAAGCTGCCGATGGCGGTGCGCGCGCCGTCCAGAATCACGATGTCTTGGGTCATGTCATGCCTCCCTTTTGCAGTGAAACTGGCCGAAGCGATGCCAACTGTCACCCCGTGAAACGCCGCCCTGCCGGAACGTCAGACCGATGGACAGCGCCGCGTTCCCGCCGCATCGTGCGACCATGGCATTTAGTGACGACGTGATCCGCGGATACAAAGACGCTGCTGCCGCGTTGGTCGTACAATATGATGCTGTGCCATCGGCGACGATTTACGCACCCGTTGTGGAATATTTCCCTATACCTCCGGCGACAGCGCTGGATGTCGGCACAGGCAACGGCCGCGACGCGGCATGGCTGACCGGGCTTGGTTATAGCGTGCGGGCGGTCGATCCGGTTGCCCCGTTTGTCGCTGCCGCAGCGGCGCGGGTGCCGCAGGCACAGATCACCCAAGACCGTCTGCCGGAATTGGGATCGGTTGCGGAACGTTATGACCTGATCCTTGTCAATGCGATCTGGCAGCATGTCGACCCAAATGACCGCGCTGCGGCCCTTGCGCGTTTGGCCGTGCTTCTGTTGCCTGCGGGGCGGTTGATCTTGTCCTTGCGCCATGGGCCCGGCCATCCGACGCGGCCCGTGGCGCCGGTCGATACCGATGAAACGCAACGGCACGCACATGCCGCAGGGCTGCGCGTTCTGCACCGGACGGAAACCGGATCATTGCAGTCGGGAAATATCGCGGCAGGTGTGTCGTGGACCTGGCTGGTCCTGATGCCCGCTAGCGGATCGGGGTCAGCGGACGGCGTCCGTTTTCGGTCAGGGTAAACACCTTATCGCCTTCAAAAACCGCCACTGTCAGGTCGGCGCCAAACCCTGCCGCGCTGTCCAGGTTCACGCGGTTGCCGTAATGCGTGGGCGATTGCACCGGCGTGTGGCCGTGCACGATCAGCTTGGGGTGCGGGTCGGTGAAATCGTGAAAGGTCTGGCGGATCCACACCAGATCCTCTTCGCTTTGGTCGGCCAATGCCACACCGGGGCGAATACCGGCATGGGCAAAAAACAGTGTTTCGGTCTGGTGCGTAAGGGTCAGGGCGCGCAGGAAATTCACGTGGCTGTCCGGCACGGCTTCGAGCGCGTTGGCATGCACGTCCTTGAGACGCTGGTCTGGACCTGCGTTCACGCCATAAGACGCAAGTGTTTGAATGCCGCCGATGCGGTCGTGCAGCCAGTGGAAATCGACCAGCAGATAGGGATCATGCCGTGGCGGCACCTCAAGAAACCAGTCGAACATGCGGTCGTGGTTGCCGCGCAGAAACACCCAGTCGCGGCCGGCTTCCTGTTCGGCAATCAGCGTGTCGATCACCCCGCGGCTGTCCGGCCCGCGGTCGGTATAGTCACCCAGAAACACGGTTTTTGCGGCGGCACCACCGTCCGCGTCTATTAGCGCCAGCACGCGGTCAAGCTGGCCCAATTGGCCGTGTATATCGCCAACGGCATAAATGGGATTGGTCATGAAAATGCGGCCCAAAGGGTCAGGAGGTCCCTCGCGCTTTACGGGGATTCGCGCGGGTTAGCGAGCGTTTTGCGCCCGTCCAGGGAGGCGGCAAGGCGGGGGGCGCCCGCCTTGCCAAATAATCAGTCCAACCGGTGGTCAGGCCACGTCAAAAGCAAGCGGTTTGACTTGGGTGAATTGCCCGGTGCCCTGCAGCGTTTTCAACACGTCTGCCGGAATCGGATTGTCCACGTAGAGCAGCGCAATCGCCTCTCCGCCGACAGCAGCGCGGCCCAGCGTAAAGTTCGCGATGTTCACACCGTTGTGGCCCATCGTGTTGCCCAAAAGGCCGATAATGCCGGGCACGTCCTCGTTCGTGGTATAAAGCATATGCGCCCCGATCTCGGCGTCGATGTTGATGCCCTTGATCTGGATAAAGCGCGGCTTGCCATCGCTGAACACCGTGCCTGCCACGGACCGCTCGCGCTTGTCGGTGACAACGGTGACCTTGACGTAGCCTTCGAAAGCGCCGGACTTATCCTGGTTCGTGGTGCTGATCTGGATACCGCGTTCCTTGGCGATCACGGGGGCTGACACCATGTTCACGTCCGGGTTGGCCTTTTTCATGATGCCCGCGACGACGCCGCAATTCAGCGCCTCGAGGTTCATGGACGCGACAACGCCGTCATAAAGGATGTTGATCGCTTTGATCGGCTCGTCCGTCATTTGCCCGATAAAGCTGCCGAGATGTCCTGCCAGTTTGACCCATGGCCCCATGACCTTTGCCTCTTCGGCGGTCACCGACGGCATGTTCAACGCGTTTTCCACGGCACCTGTCAGCAGGTAATTCGACATCTGCTCGGCCACTTGCAGGGCGACGTTTTCCTGTGCCTCGGTGGTCGCAGCGCCAAGGTGCGGCGTGACGACGACGTTGGGCAGGTTGAACAGTGCGTTTTCCTTGGCCGGTTCTTCGGCGAAAACGTCGAACGCCGCGCCGGCGACATGCCCGGATTTAAGGGCCTCGGCCAGCGCTTCTTCGTCCACCAGACCGCCGCGGGCGCAGTTGATGAGGCGCACGCCGGGCTTCATCATCGCGATTCGGTCGGCGGTGATCATGTTGGCGGTCTGTTCGGTTTTGGGCACGTGCAGCGTGATGAAATCGGCGCGCTTCAGCAGATCGTCCAATTCGACCTTTTCCACGCCCATCTTCTCGGCCTTTTCGGCACCAAGGAACGGATCGAAGGCCAGCACCTTCATCTTGAGCCCGCGCGCACGGTCACAGACGATACCACCAATGTTGCCCGCGCCGATCACGCCCAGCGTTTTGCCGGTCAGTTCGGTGCCCATGAACCTGGACTTTTCCCATTTGCCCGCATGGGTCGATGCGCTGGCCTCGGGGATTTGGCGGGCCACGGCGAACATCATCGCGATGGCGTGCTCGGCGGTGGTGATCATATTGCCAAAGGGCGTGTTCATCACGATCACGCCTTTCTTGCTGGCGGCATCCTTGTCGATGTTGTCGGTGCCAATCCCGGCGCGGCCAATGACCTTGAGGTTGTCTGCCGCGGCCAGGATCTTCTCCGTCACCTTGGTGGCAGAACGGATGGCCAGACCGTCATATTGGCCGATGACCTCGGCCAGCTTGTCTTTGTCCTTGCCAAGATCGGGCTCAAAATCGACCTCGATCCCGCGGTCGCGAAAGATCTGAACGGCGGCGTCGGACAGTTTGTCGGAAATAAGTACTTTTGGCATGGGTTTTCCCTCATGACGCTCATCAAGGCCGCGCGGCCTCTCTTCGCGAAGAGGGGCCGGAGGCGCTGATGAGCATTTGGATTACGCGTTGATTTCTGTCTCGAAGGCCCAGGCAAGCCAGGGCAGCATCGCTTGGATGTCGTCGGTCTCGACCGTGCCGCCGCACCAGATCCGCAGACCCGGCGGTGCATCACGGTAGGCCCCGATATCCAGCGCCACACCTTCGTCGGCCAGCCGCTTGGCCACGGCCTTGGCAAAAGCGGCACCATCTGTGATGCGGTCATCGGTGAATTTCAGGCAAACGGAGGTGGTCGACGCCGTTGCCGGATCTTCGGCCAGATTGGCGATCCAGTCATGCGCCGCCACGAAATCCGCAATAGCGCCCGCGTTGGCATCCGCCCGCGCGATCAGACCCTGCAGTCCGCCCACGGACCGGGCCCAAGCCAGCGCCTGCAGATAATCCTCGACACACAGCATCGACGGGGTGTTGATCGTCGCCCCCTCGAAAATCCCGTCGATCAGCTTGCCGCCCTTGGTAAGGCGGAAAATCTTGGGTAACGGCCATGCGGGTGTGTAGCTTTCGAGCCGTTCCACGGCACGCGGGCTCAGGATCAGCATGCCATGCGCGGCCTCACCGCCCAGCACCTTTTGCCAGCTGAAGGTGGTCACATCCAGCTTGTCCCACGGCAGGTTCATCGCAAACGCCGCTGACGTGGCATCGCACAGGGTCAGCCCCTTGCGGTCCGCTGGGATCACGTCACCCGACGGCACCCGCACGCCCGAGGTCGTGCCGTTCCAGGTAAAACACACGTCGTTGTCATAGTTCAGCGCACCCATATCCACGATCTGGCCGTAGTCGGCGGTGTGGACCGTATGTTCGATCTTCAACTGCTTGACCGCGTCGGTGACCCACCCCGCGCCAAAGCTTTCCCAGGCGACCATTTCCGCGGGCCGTTCGCCCAGCATGGTCCACATCGCCATCTCGTAGGCGCCGGTATCTGACGCGGGCACAATCCCGATCTTGTAATCTGCTGGCACGCCCAGCAGGTCGCGCGTCTCTTCGATCGCCTGTTTCAGTTTGGCCTTGCCGCCCGCAGCACGATGTGACCGGCCCAGCGGCGCGTCGGACAGGCTGTTCAGCGTGAATGTCGGGGGTTTGGCGCAGGGGCCCGAGGAGAAACGCGGGTTTGTCGGCACAGCGACAGGTTTTTGCACCGGCCGCGCGCCGGTTTCAGTCATAGCCATCATGCTACCCTTCCAGATATGCGCCCCTCGTTGGGGAGGGGTGTCCCACCTCCGCGTCTATTGGCGCGCGCCCACTGGTGCAAGCGGGAATGCAGGGCTATAGCGCCGCATGAGCCGCTTTTTGCGACATCCCTGACGCCTTTCGGAAACGCCCATGTTCATCTGCACCCTGCTCACCAACCCGACAAAGCCGACGCTGGATCCCGCACTCGTGACGTCCTTGCGCAATGCGTGGGGCGGCGGCGACGTACTGTGGTTGGCGCCGGACATGGCCGCCGAATTCTCGCTGCCAACCGCACCGCAAAACCAGTGGGACGTGTGGGCCGACCTGCAGGCACAAGGCGTCGATCTGGTGGTGCAGCAGGCCCACGGGCGGCGCAAGAAGATGCTGCTGGCCGACATGGACAGCACCATGATCCAACAGGAATGCATCGATGAATTGGCCGACGTTGCCGGCGTCGGCGACCGCGTCAAGGACATCACCGCCCGCGCCATGAATGGCGAGCTGGATTTCGAAGCGGCCCTGCGCGAACGCGTCGGACTGCTGCGCGATCTGCCGGAACGCGTCATTACCGAGGTGCTGGATACCCGCATCACTCTGATGCCCGGCGGCCCGGCCCTGCTGGCCACGATGAAGGCAAACGGCGCCTATGCTGCGCTTGTGTCAGGTGGCTTCACCGCTTTCACCTCCGCCATCGCCGCCCGCCTCGGCTTTGACGAAAACCGCGCCAATACGCTGCTTGCCGAAAACGGTACGCTCACGGGCGACGTCGGCATGCCAATCCTCGGTCAACAGGCCAAGGTGGATGCGCTGGAACAGATCACGGCCCGGCTAGAGATCGACGACTCTGACGTGCTCGCAGTGGGTGACGGGGCCAATGACCTCGGCATGTTGCACCGCGCGGGCACCGGTGTCGCACTGCATGCCAAACCCGCCGTGGCCGCCCAATGCGACGTGCGCATCAATTTCGGCGACCTCACCGCACTTCTCTACCTGCAAGGCTACAGCCAGGACGACTTCGTCACCCCCTGACGCGTCTCCCTTCTCTGTTTAAAAAAAATCCTCCCCGAAGGGTCGGCCTGCCATCCCGTCCGCGCTGGCCTACAACAGCGCAGGTGCTGCCCGCATCACACCGGTTTCGATCCCGTTCCAGTTCCGGATCGGCCCGTTGGTAAACGCCAGCGCTTCGGCGTGGAACCGGTCCAGCGCGCTGTGCCGCACCAGCAGTTGTGCGATGGCGCATTCTGCAGCACGCGTGGCGCCGTCGGCGATCTTCAGCGCGATCCCGCGTTTCTGTTCGGGTAGGATGGCCACGAAAAACCCCTCGGCCCCGGTCTTGATCGCCACCTTGTGATCCATCGCCCGCATCAGCCGCGTGCAGGCGCGGCCTTCACCGGCCACCAGCTCGGGATGCTGCGCCATGGCCTGACGCAGCTGGCCCGCGGCACTGTCAACGGGGGCGGCGGCCACGCGGGCCATCGCGTGCGCCATGGCGTGCAGGCGCACCGCCGGGTTGGGGGCCGAGCATCCGTCGATCACGGTCGCGGAAATGCTGTCTCCGGTCATCCGTTCGAATGCCTCAAGGCAGGCGCGCTGCACCGGGTGATCGGAATCGACATAGCGGTCGGGATCCGCGCCCAGATGCTTGGACAAGGTCAGGAACCCGGCATGTTTGCCGGAGCAATTGTTGTGCATCTGGCAAGGACGCTCATCCGCTTTGATCAACGCATCCCGCGCCGCCTCATCCCCGGGCACCTGCGCGCCGCAGCGAAAATCGCTGTCGCTATATCCCAGTGCGTCGATCCATTGCGCGACCGGCTCCGTATGGATCGCCGCGCCATTGTGCGACGCACAGGCCAGCGCCAGATGACGGGTGGTCAGGCCAAAGGTGTCCGCCGCGCCGCTTTCGATCAGGGGCAGCGCCTGAAGCATCTTGGCGGATGACCGCGGCAGAACGACAGCCTCCGGATCGCCCCACGCCTCGATGATCCGTCCGCTCTCGTCACAGACCACCGCATGGCCCGCGTGCACCGATTCCAGAAACGCGCCACGCCAGATTTCAACAAGCGGCGCGGGCTGACCTGCGGCATGGGGCATGATTTTCCTCTCCTGACAGCGAAAACTCGCCAAACCGCACTTTTCAGCGCGTCCCGTTTTGCGTTACGGTGCCTGATATCGAGAAGAAACGCCGCCTCGGCAAGAGACCGCGCAGCAACGACGCGGAAACGGGGCGCACAAAATTGAGGTTTGGACAGCTCGGAGGCTGTGACTATGGGACTATTCGCGAAATTCACTGCCGCGGCTGCCGCATTGGCCCTGGCAACCCCGCTGCTGGCGCAAGAGGCGACCAGCACAAACCGCGTGGCGGCCAAAACCGACTGGAGCGTCTTTATCGAAGACAATCCAACTGAATGCTGGAGCGTGGCCACACCCAAGGAAACCGTGAACACCCGCGACGGGCGCGTTGTCGCGGTGAACCGTGGGCAAATCCTGCTGATGGTGTTCTATCGCCCCAGCGCGGGCGCCAAGGGGCAGGTTGCCTTTACCGGTGGCTATCCGTTCCGGTCCGGATCGACCGTGAACCTGAACATCGGCGGGACCGAGTTCGAGCTCTTTACCGAAGGTGAATGGGCGTGGCCCGCGACGGCCGCCGACGATGCCAAGATCGTGACCGCGATGAAGCGAGGCGCCGAGGCTGTGACCACCGCCGTATCCAGCCGTGGCACGCAGACCAAGGACACATTCTCGCTTCTGGGCTTTACCGCCGCGGTCGAGGATGCCGAAGGGCGCTGCGGCGGCTAAATCCGCCCCAAAGCTGAAATGCCAGATCGCGCATGGGTCTTTTGACTCGTGCGCGCAATCTTATATAGGGGCGCATCACCGACCGAAATGGATGACATCATGGCCGACGCGCCCATCACGCAGGACGTTCTGACGATCCCACGCAAGCTGCCCGACGGGCCCATCAACCTGGTGGGACTGACGCGCGAGGCGATGCGCGATGCGCTGATCGCCCACGGCACGCCGGAAAAGCAGGCCAAGATGCGTGCCGGCCAGATCTGGCAGTGGATCTACCAATGGGGCGTGCGCGACTTTGCCGAGATGACGAACCTCGCCAAGGCGTACCGCGCCGAGCTGGCCGAAAAATTCGTGATCGACGTGCCCGAGGTCGTGTCGAAACAGGTCAGTGTCGACGGCACCCGGAAATGGCTGGTGCGCATCGCCGGCGGGCACGAGGTCGAGGTGGTCTATATCCCCGAAGAGGACCGCGGCACGCTGTGCGTGTCGAGCCAGGTGGGCTGCACCCTGACTTGTTCGTTCTGCCACACCGGCACGCAGAAACTAGTCCGCAACCTCACCGCGGGCGAGATCGTGGGCCAGGTCATGATGGCTCGTGATGATCTTGAGGAATGGCCCGTCCCCGGTGCGCCCAAGGATGAAACGCGCCTGTTGTCGAACATCGTGCTCATGGGCATGGGCGAGCCACTGTATAATTTCGAAAACGTCCGCGACGCGATGAAGATCTGCATGGACGAACAGGGCATCCAGCTGTCGCGCCGCCGCATCACTCTTTCGACCAGCGGTGTCGTGCCCGAGATTGAGCGCACCGCAAACGAGATCGGCTGCCAGCTTGCCGTGTCGTTCCACGCCACCACCGACGAAGTGCGCGACAAGCTTGTCCCGATCAACAAGCGCTGGAACATCGAAACCCTGCTGGACGCCCTGCGCGCCTATCCGCGCGGACGCAATTCCGAACGGATCACGTTCGAATACGTGATGCTGGATGGGGTGAACGACACCGACGCCGACGCGCACCGGCTTGTTGAGCTGCTCGACGGTATCCCGGCCAAGGTGAACCTGATCCCTTTCAACGAATGGCCCGGCGCCCCCTACAAGCGGTCGTCCAACAACCGCATCCGCGCCTTTGCCAACATCATCTACCAGGCCGGTTACGCGTCGCCCATTCGCACCCCGCGGGGCGAGGATATTCTGGCGGCCTGTGGACAGCTCAAATCCGCCACCGAACGCGCCCGCAAGTCACGCGCGCAAATCGCGGCGGAAACCGGTCTCTGACCCCGAATTTGACCGAACGCCCCTGATCCTGCACTCTTGATGTACGCGCCGGCGGTTTCGGCGCGCGTGGCATGTGTATTTTCACAAAGTGTTTTCAATGGGGGGAAGGCTATGGCGTTTACGCTGGGCAACACGCCGTTCACGGTCGCCGAGTTCGATCAAGACAAAGACCTCGCAGGCCTTCCAACACCGCCGAACAAAGGCACAGGACGCCGATGAGGGCAAAGATGGCGATTGAGGGTAAGTCATGACCACGCTGAAGCTGGGCAGCAAATCCGTCACCGGAAAACCGGTCAACCTGAGAAGCGAGATTCTCGATGTTGAAACCGGCACCAGCCGCGCACCGCTGCACCAATGGGCCCTGCTGCTCGATAGCAAGAAGTACATCCGTGCGAAAATCCTGACGTTTGACTGCAGTTCCCAGCTATGGACCGTGATCAAAGAGACAACGCCCGGCATCCACATTGATCGGAACGGCAAAGCCAGAACGCGGCGGTCGCTCCATATTGCGGGGTTCGATGCGCAGGGGAAGATCACTCAGACCGCCACAAATCAGTTGATGGCGGAACTCGCGGCACATGCCGGTTTTGCCGATCCGCAGGGCTTGACCAAGTGGATGAACGAAAACTTCGGGACCTTCGTGATCGAGGTGCCGCGGGACGACTTTCTCGCCCGCGTGGGCAAGACCAAGTCGTTCAGCGTTGAAATCATCTGCGAGCATCTGGCCTACTGGCTCAGTTTCCCGTCACAAAAGACACAAGGCAGCCTGCTGCTGCTTGTCCCGTATTCCTACTACTTCAAACTGACCCCGTATTTTAACTGCACCACCGGCAAACAAATCCCCAGTGCCCTGACCCGGTCGGTTTTGATGCCCAGCGGGCACCTCACGCCCAAGGACAAGACCGTGCGCAAGCTTCTGCTTCCCGTGCTCCGGGTCGAGTCGGGCGTTGCCAGGAAGCGGTTGGACGACATCCGCCAAGACATCGAAGGCGCCGAAGCGAGGCTGCGCGAAGACCCCCACGACGTTGTTGCGCGCGAGCTTCTGGAAGAGGCCAAAGCCAAGCTCGACGATGCCAAGGAGGACTGGAGAGGCTGGTCCGAGCGCGTCGAGAAGGAAGCAACAGGCAACTAGCCCGGGCGCACTGTTCTCGAAACGGTCACAATCTTTTCTCGATTGCGCACCAATCTTGCCCATCTCCGCTGCCATTCCAGACACTGGGAATGGAATACGGAGACAATACTATGTCGATTATGATCCACAGCGACCGCTTTATCGCGGCTCAGGTTCTGGAACTGGTCACCCGCGAGCGCAAGAGCGCGCTGTCGCGGCGTGAATGGAAGCACCGGCTTGCGGGCATGGGCTATGGCATCCGCGAAACCGCGGCGGGCGACATCGTCGAAACCCTGCCGCACCGCGTCGAAGTGTGCCACCTGCCTGTGGAACTGGGCGCTTAACGCCGCAGGAACACCGCGCGGGCGACCAAAAGGCCCGCACCTGCGGCCATAGACAGCGCCAGCGCCGGATTGCGGCGCACGGTTGCCTTGGCCTTGCCAAACGTCTCTTCGGCACGCGCCACATAGGGCTCGGCCCGTTCATTGGCCGCGTCCGCGAATTTCGAAGCGGCGGCATTCGCTTTGTGGGCTTTTTCGCTGGCGGCGTCGCCAACCATACCGGCCAGTTTGGCCACGTCATCCCGGATCACACCCAATTGGTCCGACACGGTTTCAGCTTTGTTTTCTTGTGTCATTCCAGACACCTCCGGGCTGTTATGCCCTCACCCGGACATCAAGCTAGGCAATCACACAGCCCGTTTCAACGCCCGGGCACCGCACCACGTTTGGATGTGTCTCCCCAGTCACTAATCTGTTGCATCGCCTCTTCGGCTGTTTCGACAAACCGGAACAGGTCTAGATCATCAGCAGAAATCGTGCCGGCATCCGACAGTGCGTCCCAATTGATGATGCTGTCCCAGAACGCGCGACCAAACAGCAGGAACGGCACACGTTCCATGCGCCCAGTCTGGATCAGGGTCAGCGTCTCGAACAGTTCATCGAGCGTGCCGAACCCGCCGGGGAACACGCAGATCGCCCGCGCACGCATCAGGAAATGCATCTTGCGAATGGCAAAGTAGTGAAAGTTGAAACATAGGTCAGGCGTGACATAGCCGTTGGGCGCCTGTTCGAACGGCAACACGATGTTCAGCCCGATCGAGCGCCCGCCCGCATCAACGGCACCGCGATTGCCGGCCTCCATCACGCCGGGGCCACCGCCGGTGACAACGACATTCTCACGACCGCCGGATTTCAGCGACTCTTCGGTCATCAGCCGGGCAAAGCGGCGCGCCTCGTCATAGAAATGGCTCAGCTTCTTCAGCGTGTCGGTGCGGGCGTCGTCCTTGTGCACCGGATCCGGGATACGCGCGCCGCCAAACAGAACGATGGTCGAATCAATCCCCGCTTCGTTCATCAGCATCTCGGGCTTCAGCAATTCCAGCTGCAACCGCACCGGGCGCAGTTCATCGCGGCACAGGAACTCTTCGTCCGCAAAGGCCAGCCCATACGCAGGCGACCGGGTCTGCGGCGTATCAGGCGCGCCCTCTGCCGCCTTGCGGTCGGTATAGGCATTGCGAAACGGGCTGCGGTGATCGTCTTTCATTCAATTGTCCATTTAACCGAGTGTTATTGTATTGGGGCTAAGCAAATCGCTGTCGCGTCGAGGCAGTGTTATGCAGCTTTACCATCTCGTGTACTTTTCCAATCGAATATCGAACAGTCACGCAGAGTTGCAGCAAATTCTTTCGGTCTCGCGACGCAATAATGCGGATATCGGGCTGACTGGCGCGCTGTTTGCCTGCGACGACCACTATTTTCAGGTGCTCGAGGGGCCGCGATCCGCACTCTCGCGGGTTTTGCAGGTCGTTATGAATGACACGCGCCACTCCGACGTGGTGATCAGTCTGTGCGAACCAATCGAAGTGCGGGCATTCGGTGCCTGGCGCATGGCGGAGATGTCCGCAAACAACCCGCGACTGACTGATATTTACCGCATGTACACCGAACACGTCACCTCGCCGGCCGAACTGAATGGCGAGGCGATCTGGGACATGATCGTAACCATGCACGGCGTTCTGGATGACACGCAGGCAGCCGAAACCGCCTGACCCCCGTGACCTTGGTCCGCGCGCCCGGTAAGAGGGGCCGAATCCAATTCCCGGGGAGACGCCAGATGTCCAATGCACAGCTTGAAACCGCCATTGAAGCCGCGTGGGAGGTGCGTGACACCATCACGCCCACCACCACCGGCGAAACCCGCGACGCGATCGAAGACACGCTGAACGCGCTCGACAGCGGCAGCCTGCGGGTGGCCGAACGGCAGGGCGACGGCAGCTGGCATGTGAACCAGTGGGCGAAAAAGGCCGTGTTGCTGGGCTTTCGCATCAAGGACATGGAACAGCAGGATGGCGGCCCCCAAGGCGGCGGCTGGTGGGACAAGGTCGACAGCAAGTTCAAGGGCTGGGGCGACAACCAGTGGAAGGCTGCGGGTTTTCGCGCCGTGCCGAACTGTGTGGTGCGCAAATCGGCCTTCATCGCGCCGGGCGTCGTGCTGATGCCGTCCTTCGTCAACCTTGGCGCCTATGTCGACGAGGGCACGATGGTCGACACATGGGCCACTGTCGGGTCTTGCGCCCAGATCGGTAAGAACGTGCACCTGTCGGGCGGCGTCGGCATCGGCGGTGTGCTGGAACCGATGCAGGCCGGCCCCACCATCATCGAAGACAACTGTTTCATCGGCGCACGCTCCGAAGTGGTCGAAGGCTGCATCGTGCGCGAAGGCTCGGTTCTGGGCATGGGCGTGTTCATCGGCCAATCGACCAAGATCGTGGACCGCGAAACTGGCGAGGTCATGTACGGCGAAGTGCCCGCAGGCTCGGTTGTTGTGGCCGGGTCCATGCCGTCGAAAAACGGCGTGAACCTTTACTGCGCCGTGATCGTGAAACGCGTCGATGAGCGGACACGGTCCAAGACGTCGATCAACGAATTGCTGCGTGACTAGGCGCACACCGTCCCGGGCTTGACCCGGGACCTCTTGCCCGCCCCATCGCGAGGCCCCGGGTCAAGCCCGGGGCGGGTATCCTAGGGCTGCCCGATCTCGAACCACTTGTCATACAGCGCATCATAGGCGCCGGATTCCTGCAGGTTCAGCAGTGCCACGTTGATCCGTTCGCGCAGGTCGCTGCCCTGGGGCAGGGCGATGCCGTAGTCTTCGGGGCGGAACACCCGTTCGATCAGCCGCCCGTGTTCGCGCCCCGCCGTGGCGACGTAGTAGGCGAGCAGCGGGCTGTCAAAGAACACCGCATCCAGATCGCCATCCTCGAAACTCCAGAGCATCGTGTTGAAATCGACAAAGGTGGTGTGCGAGATATCGCGCTGCAACAGGAACGCGCTCGATGTGCTGTCGGCAGTGGTGCCCACCAGCAGACCGTCCAGATCGCCAATGGTTTCGATCCGGTCCCCCAGCGCGCGCACGGTCAACGCCGTCGTGATGTTGGCGACAAAGAACGCCAGCACAAACACGCTCGACAGCACCATGATCACGCCAAACAGCCGCCCCAGCACCGACCGCGGCACATCCCGGGAAAACCCGCCATGCACCACGAGGTTCAGCGCGTACCAGAACGCGGGAAACATCGCCTCGCCTGCGCCGCGGTCGAAATAGGGCTGCTTGCGCCGTTCAAAGACCCACATGAGCATGCCGAGGATCAGCAGGATCCCCAGCGCGCCCAGCACGGTCAGGCCCAGTGCGGGATCAAGGATCGCCGACCAGATGCTGGGTTGGCCTGCCTCACGCGGCACCATGATCTGCAACCCGCTGCGAAAGATCGGCAGGGTGAAATCCATCACCGCCTCGCGCCCGCCCGTGATCGAGATATTGGCAATGGCCCCGTCCACCGCGCCGTCCTGCACGTCGCCCAGCATCTCGGCAAAGCTGTCGCGCGGCTGAAATCGGATTTCGGCCCCGATCTCGTCGCCGATGGCGCGCATCAGGTCGGCGCTGAACCCCTGCACACCGTCCGCGTCTTCAAACGCAAAAGGCGGGCGTTCCACGGTGGAAAAGATCAGCACGCGCTGGGCCGATGCCGGCAGCGCGCAGGCAATCGTGATGGCCAATAGCGTCAGCAGAAATCTCATCACCGTCCCCCCGGTTCTTGCCCCCGGCTTAAGCGATTGCCGCAGCCCGACCAAGACCCGGCGCGCACGCGCGTCACGCAGCGCGGTTTTGCGGCAACTCTGTGCGCACCGCAGCATTGCGGCGATTCTGTACGTGCCGCAGCAGTGCGGCAACGGGCTGGCGCAGGCGGGCGGTTTCTGGCAGGACGCGCGCAGCAAAACGGGGAACGCCATGGCAAACCAACAGGTCTACACCCTGATCGTCCAGATCGGGCGCAAGGCGGGCGATGGCCTGCCCGACGCCGCAACCGGTGCTGCGCTCATGTGCTTTGCCAGCGGCGTGGACGAGGCCGAGGCCGTGCGCGAAACCGTGGCGCTGCTGAAAAAGGCCGACACCGCCCCATTGGATGTCACGGGCTATGGCACGCTCGACGAGCGTCTGGCCGAAGG
Source organism: Pseudomonadota bacterium (assembly GCA_038530495.1). Lineage (GTDB taxonomy): Bacteria > Pseudomonadota > Alphaproteobacteria > Rhodobacterales > Rhodobacteraceae > Tateyamaria. Next base: position 20,708 of record JBCBCR010000024.1, read on the forward strand.
GCACGAGATCGACGCCGAGGAACGCGCGCTCATGCAGCGCGCCTTGGACGAGAATGCCGTGATCGTCGCACAGGTTACCCCGTTCTTCGACAAGGACTGAAAATCGGCTCTAACACAGGGCAAATTGCCCGTCAGGCCGCGCGCTGTTCGATCAATGTGATCGCCTCGACCGACCGCAGGACCTGATGCGCAGGCGCGCCATGTTCCGGCAGCTCGCGATCCGGTACACCGGCCAGCACCGAGGCCGCCAAAAGATCCGGTTTGCGCCGCATGCGCCCGATATAGAGACTTTCCAGCGCCGTTCCGGCGGCAAAGATCACCTCGTGGCGGGGCAAGACAAACTGCACGTAATCAGCCACTGACTGTTGCGGGCGCCAGCTGGCGGCATAACCGTTCACAAGGTGTCGCGCAGGCACCAGAACGGCCTCTTGACCAAACAGGTATTCCACTTCGGACCCGCGCAGCACCAGACGCTGTTCCGGCCCCACCGCGATGTCGCGCTGTAGTCCGAAATAGGGCGCATGCAGCCGCACCGGGGCAAAGCTGCCGCGCGCAGGCACCCGGTAACGCACGGTATGCAGCACCGGCGCGGTCTTGCCGCCGTGGGTGATCAGCAGGTCACCGCGCCGAATTTCGGACGCTGGCATGTACCCCTTGGTCGTGGCGATCGGTGTACAGGGATGCAGCGTGGGCAGCGGGCCCACGGGTGTGATCCCGCAGGTGGCGGCGGCAAAGATCACTTCCTTGGACAGCCGCCGGTCGCATTTGCCCAGCATCAGAGACCGAATATCCTCGGTCAGCATCGGCTGCGGGTTCGGTACCACCGATGATCGGATCAGCGTGCGTTCGGGCTGTTCCAGCGTCAGCCGCCCCCACCGCAGCCGCGTGTCCCATGAATAGCTCAGGCGCAGCGTGTGAGGCCGCCCATCCGCGGCCCAATCCACGGCCGCATGGCTTAGCCCGTCCGCCTGCCGATGCACAAAGGCAAAGCCGCCGCCGGGTACTGCGCGGAACGCGATCTCACGCCGATGCGGAAAATGCGGTGCAATCGACAGCAGGTCATGCGGGCGCACGTCGCCTGCGATGAACGTCTCGATCATCACGGTGCCGCGTTCGATCAGTTTGCCGGGATGCATCAGCTTGCCACGCCCGAGGCCCGTGGGCGCAAACCGCCCGCCCGCATGGTCAGTGATGCCGATCCAGGTCACGCGACCGCCTTGGCCTTTTGCAGCAAATCGGCTTCGTAATGGCGCAACGTCCGCCGTGCGGCTTCGCCGTAACCCGCGCCTGTATCAGGGTCTAATTCAGGGAAAATTGCACAAATCTCGGCCACGACCGCGTCTTCCAGCACCGATGTGGTCTGCGGCCCGGGCAGGAAGCTTTCGGAGGCCAGCCCTTCGGTAAAGACAACCTGATGCGCGTCGAACATCAGGTGGACATAGGTGACCTGTCCGCCCGGAACGCGCCGCACGGAGCGGTCATTCACCAGATCCTTGGCGGCGATCAGCACTTCGGCTTCGCCAAACAGAAGCTCGGCCACGCTGTCGCGCACCAGCACCCGGTGCAGCGGTGACACCATGACATCCGCATGCGCCCCAAAAGTGCCCGCGCGGATGTGGATCGGGGCGAACTGCGCCTCGGCCCGGACGGTGCGCGTGCCGATCCAGCGCAGCGGTTGCAGCCCGTCATCATGGGTCAGCACCATGTCTCCGGCCCGCAGGCTTTCGACCGCGCGCGGGCCTTCTGCCGTTTCGATCATCGTGCCCGCAACGAAACAGGGCACCGACGTGGCATTGATGAACCCCGTATCGGTATTGGTGCCGTCGGTGATGGTGTAGGTAAAGTTAAAGTCTTCTTCGTCGCCATCCCCGACGATGGTCAGCACACCGCCCGGCCCGATGGTCACCTGCTGCCCGGTGGCCAGCGTGATCGTCGTGCCGGTCTCGGTCACCGGATCGTAAGACACCGGCTGTCCGTTGATGTGGGTCACCGTCAGCGTGCCGGGGCCAATGTCATTGGCCAGAACGTCCAGCGTCGTTTCGCCATTGGGATAGACATTCACGTCGTCCGCGTTGGCAATCACCGACGTTTGCAGACTGTCGCCCGCGATCAGCAGGTTGGAGTCATAGTTGGCGTCAGCCACATCCGCGATGCCGATCCGGATCGAATTAAGCTGCCCGTCGTTCACCGGGATGGTCAGCGTCATGGTGACGGTGAACCCGTCCATCTCGGTGTTGAAATCGCTGTTGGTGTTGTCGACGAACAGGTTGATGTTGCTGGCCGAGTTGATGTTGCCTGGGTCCGTGTCGCCATCGCCCACGGCCACGTCGACCTGTGCGCCGTTGATCCAGACACCCACGAAATCCTGGTACTGCGACGTGGCGAATTCCGGGTATTCCTCGGACGAAAACACGAACTGCATCGTCATGACGTTGCCGTCGGGGATGAAATCGACGTCCAGATAGGCGGCGTCGCGCGTTGCCGCACCCGCGGCGGCGTTGAACTGGGCGTTGTTGTTCTGTCCCGTGGTGTTGGCCGAGGTGTTGGTGTCCTGGTTGGCGTCGCCGGATGAGTTGGTAAAGCTTTCGGCGTTGCCCGTGGACAGGATCACGCCGGTGTCGCTGGGCGTCACGCCGGGCGCGACGCTGTCGCCATCCGAATAGATGCCTGCGCTGTCGATATCGCCGGTATAGGACGCCCCTTGCACCTGGACGCCATCGCCGAAAATGGCATTGGCCATATCCTCGGCGGTCGTGCCTTCGCGCACTGTTTCAATCGGAAGCTCGGACGCTGCCACCATATGTCTGCCCACCTGCCTTGGCCGGTCAGAACACGCGCAGCGCATGGGTTTGGCCCCCATGTCATCGGAATTGTGCTTTGTGCACGTTTGTGGCTGTACGTTGACAGCCGGACTGCTGATGCCCTGCCTCGGGTCGTCTTGTTTGCGTCAGCCTAGCACAGGGTTTAACCACCTGTTAACTCATTAAATCACACCGAGAGGTCAGGTCTGGCCTTTTGGCCACAACACATCCCGGAGCATGCCGCCCATGTCCAACACTGATCCCGCCAAGCTGACCGCCGATCTGGTACGCTGCGCGTCCGTGACGCCTGCGGATGAGGGCGCGCTGGACGTGCTGCACGAGCTGCTGTCCCGGGCCGGGTTCGACTGTGCCTGGGCCGACCGCGGCGGCATTCGCAACCTCTTTGCCCGCTGGGGTCCCAAGGGGCACGCGCGCAGTTTCGGGTTCAACGGGCACACGGACGTTGTGCCTGTGGGCACGCTTGGCGACTGGACCCACCCGCCGTTTGGCGCTGATGTGGTGGATGGTGTGATGTACGGGCGCGGGACGACCGACATGAAATCCGGTGTGGCTGCCTTTGCAGCGGCGGCGGTGGATTTTGTACAAAACACCCCCCCGGATGGTACAATTCTGATCGCCATCACCGGGGATGAGGAAGGCGATGCCGTGGACGGTACCACCGCCTTGCTCGACTACATGAAGACCGAGGGCGAGACGATGTCTGTCTGCCTTGTCGGTGAGCCGACCTGCCCCGAAACAATGGGCGAGATGATGAAGATCGGGCGCCGCGGGTCGATGACCGCGTGGTTTACTGTGACCGGGGTGCAGGGACATTCGGCCTATCCGCACCGCGCGAAAAACCCGCTGCCCGCTATGGCGCGGTTGATGGACCGGCTGGCCAGCCACGAGTTGGATCAAGGCACCGATCATTTTGATGCCTCTACCCTTGCCGTCGTCACCATCGACACCGGCAACCCCGCGACCAATGTGATCCCGGCAGAGACGCGGGCGACAGTGAACATCCGATTCAACGATCTGCACACCGGTGCCGGGCTGACTGATTGGCTGCAGGAACAGGCAGATGCGGTGGCAGATGACTACGGCGTCGAGATCGCGAAGGAGGTCAAAGTGTCGGGCGAAAGCTTCCTTACCCCGCCGGGGTCATTGTCTGACATGGTTGCGCGCGCGGTCACGGCGGAGACGGGCGTCACCCCGGTCCTCAGCACTTCGGGCGGCACGTCGGATGCGCGATTTATCAAGGATCACTGCCCGGTGGTCGAATTCGGCCTCGTCGGGCAGTCGATGCACAAGGTGGACGAGCATGTCGAGGTTGCCCATATCCACCAGCTGAAATCCATCTACACCCGCATTTTGCGAGACTATTTCGAATGAATTGGACGATTTCCGAGACTGACGACCTTGCCACCTGCCTCGAGTTGCGTCGCATCGTGTTCATGGACGAACAGGGCGTAAGCGAGGCTGACGAGCGGGACGGGCGCGACGGTGATGCCGTGCATGTACTGGCCACGGTCGAGGGGCACGCGCTGGGCTGCGCGCGGATCCTGCGCGACGGGGACACGGCCAAGATCGGGCGGGTCTGCGTGCTGCAAGAGGGGCGCGGCACGGGCCTTGGCGCTGCGATCATCAATGCCTGTCTGGATGTTGCGCGCAGCCACGGGGCCACGCGCGCCAAGCTGGGGGCGCAGACCCACGCGCTGAACTTTTATGAAAAGCTGGGGTTCACGGCCTTTGGCCCGGCCTACGACGACGCGGGCATTCCCCATCAGGACATGGAACGCGCCTTGTGAGGATGCGGCCCGCCGTCATCGTCATGGTCAAGGAACCGCGCCCCGGGCGGGTCAAGACGCGGTTGGGCCGCGATATCGGCATGCTGGCGGCGGCGCAGTGGTACCGGCGGCACGTGACCGCATGTATGGCGCGTCTGCGCGATCCGCGCTGGTTGCTGGTGGCGGCATATGATCCAAAAACCGCGCGTGTGATTCCGGGGGATGCGGACCAGTATGTCTGGCAGGGGCGCGGCGATCTAGGCCGCCGAATGATCGCCATGTTGCGGCGCGCGCCGGCCAAAAGTGTCTTGTTAGGGTCTGATATCGTTGGCGTCACGCCCGCCCACATCGCGCGTGCCATG